>NZ_JBDNLG010000044.1:0-22097 GCF_047718355.1 Ethanoligenens sp. | reverse complement strand
GCTTTATTCTGTTATTGGATTATCTGTGGTTTTAAACTTATTCAATGTTGATTGGATGTATAAAGGATTTGAGAATTATGCGTATATTACAAAAAGAAGCATTGCTTTTAAGTTAATTTCGTTAGCAACTCTTTTTCTTCTTGTTCATAAAGCCTCAGATTATATTACATACGGGTTTGTACAAGTAATCGCGCTAAGCGGTTCCAATATAGTTAATGTATTTACGGCTAAGAAATATGTTCATTTGTATTTTAAAGGGTTAAACCTGAGAAAACATCTACGCTCTATTTTTGTTTTGTTTTCTTCAGTGGTTGTGATTAATGTTTATACCAATATGGACAGTACCATGCTCGGAATTATTTCTGGACAAAAATATGTGGGATATTATGCAGCGGCGAATAAAATTAATGGTGTTATAATTGGAATTGTAACATCATTAGGAGTCGTTTTATATCCTCGATTATCTTATTACATTAAGCACGATTTGCATAGAGAATTTAACCTACTCATATTAAAATCAGTTCATATGGTGATAATGGTTTCAATACCAGCATGTGTTGGATTGTTTATCTTAGCACCTCAAGTAATCAATATCTTGTCCGGTACGGGATTTACACCGGCTATAACGACTATGCGAATTCAAATCTTGATTATTCTTTTTGTTGGAATAAGTAATCTGACAGGAATCCAAATATTGCTACCGTTGGGCAAAGAAAGGGATTTCTTAGTTTCCGTGCTGTCCGGTGCATGTCTGGATTTTTTACTGAATTTATTTTTAATTCCACATTTTCAACAAAACGGAGCCGCATTGTCATCGACAATTGCTGAGCTGTTTGTTGCTATAGTGCAGATTTATTATACTCGACGTTATATAAAAGGTAAGATTTTAAACATGCGAAATGTTCATTATATCATTGCAAGCGTTATCATGTCGCTTTGCGTGATTGGAATAGTTCATATGAAAATGGGCAATATTTTAACGTTGTTGATAGGAACTTTGGCTGGTACTGCTATTTATGCGTTGTACAATTTTATTTCTCAAGATCCTATTATTATGGAAATAATAAGAAAAGTGAACAACAAATTTCAAATCAAATAGGGGTGCGGACAAAAAATTTGACTCAGATCCGAACAAGTTAAGGGCATCCTTTCTTGGACATCGATCTTGTCAGGCCAGCGTTTTCCATCCTTGATATCCAGCCCGGTCAGCGATAATGACATCCCCTGTCCGAGTGGATAATGGGATATTCGCCCTCTGGGAGATGCAGTATAGCTTCATCCAGCATCGTGTTGACCAACTCTGCTTTGTCATACAACAAAAACATCCCCAAGACCAGCAGCCTTGAGGATGTTTTATAAAAAACGTACTTAATCGCTCACATACGGGAGCAGTGCCAGATGTCTGGCCCGTTTGATGGCAATGGTCAATTCGCGCTGATGATGCGCACAGGTACCCGTCACGCGGCGGGGCAAAATCTTAGCCCGCTCAGAAAGATATTTGCGTAGTTTGGCAATATCTTTGTAATCAATAGATTCTACTTTATCCACGCAGAAAGAGCAAACTTTCCGACGGCCTCTGCGACCGCCGTTGCGGCGGTCTCCTCTGTCCCGGTCTCTATCTCTGTCTCTGTCTTCTCTGCCCATTGTGCAGCCTCCTTTGTTCGTTTATCCGATTACATGATCCGGCATTAGAATGGAAGATCGTCGTCTCCCGCGATTTCTATGAAATCACCGTTATCCCCGTTGGAAATAGCTGGTGCGCCACCGCTCTGTGCACCGCTGTTAGAATGGCTGTCAGGATTGCCATAGGAATCCCGACGCGGCTCCGCAAAATGCACGTTGCTGGCGACTACTTCAAATGCGCGGCGTTTATTGCCGTCCCGATCGGTATAACTGCGGGTCTGGATAGCCCCTTCCACCGCGACCAACTGGCCTTTGTGGAAATACTTGGCTGCAAACTCCGCTGTACCCCGCCAGCAGACGATATCAATAAAATCAGTCTGCCGCTCGGTGCCCGAACGGGAATAGCTGCGGTCTACCGCAAGGGAAAAGGATGTGACCGCAATATCGCTGTTTGTGTGCCGAAGCTCCGGGTCGGCGGTCAGCCGGCCATTCAACGCCACCACATTCAACATGACAAATCACGCTCCTTATTTGCGTATGATGAGCGAGCGCAGCACGCCGTCGCTCAGTTTGAGCTGACGATCCATTTCAGCTGGGAAATTGTTATCGGATGAAAAAGTGAACTGCACATAAATGCCTTCGTTTTCATCATTGATGGGATAGGCCAGACGGCGTCTGCCCCATTCATCAACTGTTTCAAGCGTACCGTTTTCGGTCACAAGCGCTTTGAATTTCTCAAGAAGCGCCGAGGTCGGTTCCTCACCCAGATTGGACTTGAAGATGACCACGCTTTCGTACTTGCTGATTGTTGCCATAAAAGCACCTCCTTTTGGACATAAGACCGCTATAAGCGGCAAGGACACGGGATGCCCGCCGCGCATGGCAAAGCGGGACAACCCGACAAATAACTAGTTTACCATAGCAGCAACATGTTGTCAAGTCTGCACTGAATGTAAATACGGCCTTACTGTATCCAATCCGCAGGCAGTGTAGTGCATTCCGTTTCCTCAGTCCGCAAACAAAAGCAGACAGCAACCACAATACCGTGGCTGCCATCTGCTTTTGTCTGTTTACTTGCCGCATAAATCAAACGGCATATTTATTCAATAATTTAATGTGCAGTATCCACACCGGATGTTTCAAAATGTGCCAGCATGTACTGTGCCACGGCATCATACTGCGCCCTTTGCCCCTCTGGGAACTGGAATCGAACAGTATCAACAGAACCGGCGCCCACCACAGATTTGATGTATCCGTATTTACCATCAGTCTGCCATGTCACGACTGTCGTATTGCCGCTCTCCTGTTTGGAGAGAATGCCTGCCTGGCGCCCATAAAAAAATTGTTCAAAATAAGTAGCCGGGCTCAAATTCTGTACATTGTTACTGCCTGACACGCTACAGATCACCGCATCATCTGAAGAAACAAAGCTTTGCCCGGAACTGCTGGTGCTGCTCACCGCTTTCAGCGAAGACGGTACAGGAACCGAATAACCGAAACGCGCATTGGAATACAGGACATAACCTGACGCGACCGATTCGGAAGCGGACGAAGTTTGGGAGGAAGCGGAAGACAGACTTGAACTGCCGGAAGATCTCGCCGAGGAAGAAGCATTGGACGTTGCGGAGGAAGCCCCGGACGCTTTGGAAACGTCCGATATTGAAGAAGATGATGACGCGCCGGATGAAGAAGACGAACCGGGCTGTTTCGTATGCTGTGTGCAGGCCGTAAACAACATTGCCAATACCAACGCGACAGCAGGCAACACAAGCAATCGACTATCGGCTGCCATTTTATTGTATTTTTTCATATCCATCGACCTCCTAAAGAACGTGTGCGTCGGATGCAAACAGTCTTCCACACTCGTGAAATGATTTTTTGTAATAAAAAACAACATTCCATCGAAAGCGTACCATATGTATCCCATTGTGTCAAGCCGCGTCGTAAGTTCGCTGCACACGCCACCGGCAGGATTTCCCGCATCATTTGCGGGTATACTATCCATGGCAGGTAAATTCACGCCAAAAACAAACGACTTTCCGGCAGTGTTTTTGCAGTACAAATAAATAAGGTACCACCACAAAGAGATAGGACACATACCGTATTAAAAAAATCTGCTTGCAGACAGGGGGAATTGCATGAATCCGATGATTCTGTATGGTTCCGAAAAAGACAATGGCGTTGCGTATATGCTTTTGACTGCACTGCACAGCCTGCATACCGGCGTGCTCCATTTAACAACACAGGCTCTGACACTTTTACCGCCCGTTGCGCCGGATATATCCTACTTGCTGCTGGATGACGGACAAGTGCGCTCCGTGCAGATGGACGGCTGCATTTTAATTTTCAAAACAGATTGCGGCGGACTGGGAGATATCGTACTGCCAAAAGCGCACGCCGCCGTGCTGGACCCGGAAAACGAACATGCCGCCGCCTTACTACAGGCACACCATATCCCGGTCGTCACCTGCGGGCTTTCCCAGAAAAGCACTGTGACCTTTTCCAGTCGCACGCCCACTACAGCGGTCGTCAGCCTCCAGCGGGAGATTCATACCACAAGCGGAGCCCTTGTAGACCCGCGTGAACTGCCGGTAACGCTTTCTTCCCCGCGCGAGGATTATCCTCTGCTTGCTACCGTGGCGGCCCTATGGCTGGCAGGAACATCTTTCCCTAAAAGCGGTTTGGTTGTTTAATATGAATTTCCATCAAAATTTAGAAATATTTTCATTTCATAATTCCGCTTACAAAAACCACAATAGTAAAGCAAACGCAAACAAAACAAAAAAACATTTAAGGAGAGATATATATGGCTAGCAACAATGGTAGCAACCAGGCTCTGATTCCCCAGGCGCGTGAGGCGCTCAACCGTTTCAAAATGGAAGCCGCAAGTGAAGTCGGTGTAACCTTGAAACAGGGTTACAACGGCGACTTGACTTCCCGTCAGGCGGGTTCCATTGGTGGCCAGATGGTCAAAAAGATGATTGCCCAGGTGGAAAACAGCCTTGCCGGTGGTTCGATCAACGGCATGCAGTAATTTCCTTTTTTAAGCAAAAAGCGGAGCCTCCTATTAGGGGGCTCCGCCCTTTTTTGCACCAACTTTGCCTATTGGTATTAGTCAAGCAGTCCCTTTTGCCGATAAATCTGAACGGCGCGCAAAACAAGACGTTCAGAGCAGCCAAGATATTCCGCCAGCTCCCAGCATTCCTGACAATTTTCCCGAAATGCCCGTTTTAAGCGGTTAATCGGTATCAATCGTTCCACCGTCCAGATATCCGCTTTATATTCCATTTTACATTTTAGCTGCAAAGGGCTATACAGTTTATAATATGTGCCGGTGTGATAATGCCCCAGCTCATGGGCAAACAGTTCAACCGCTTCCTGCCGCCCTTCGATTTTTTGAACATTCAGACCGATAGCAGCCGTTCCATCACCCAAATCGGCAATGATGGATTTGGCATCCGCCAGCGGGCAGCCGAAAACAGGGATATGGTTCTCGGCCGCGTCCTGATACAATTCATCAAGCATGTCCATTTTGCTGACCTTCTTTTTCATCTTTCATGGCACGCTGGGCTTTGACAAATTTGATAAAATTAAGCACGTCTTTTTTCTCGCTCAGCGTGAGTTCATGCACCTCGCCTGAAAGCGCAAAATTGACATCGCGCAGCTGTTCGTCGATGGTATCTTCTTCCCACTCAGACGGCATTTGCCCAAAAGACGCCTCTTTTCCCGTCAACAGATAATCCACGGATACATGGAAATAATCCGCGATTTTTTGCAGACTCTTAGAGGAAGGCTTCTGCGCGCCCTTTTTCCATTGGCTGATCAGGCCGGCAGTAAGCCCAGCTTCACGGGTTAGCTGTGCCGCGGTCATGCTGCGCGATTCCATCAGATTCAATATCCTATTTATGATCGTCAACTGTCCTCACCTTTTAAAAGAGAGATTTCTCAACTATTTGCAGTTTTCCACTTGATAAATTGAGAAATCTCATTTATACTATGTACAGCAACGTTGCCCCTATAGTTTACCATGTCGGCGGCCAATCTGCAACCGTTTTATGAAAGAAGCCCCGCATGGGATGCGTACGCAAAAAGGACCTGGAACAGGCGTGCCATGACGATTGTCTGAACATGCAAAACGACAAATACGCAAAGACGGAGGAAATACTTATGGAACTCAAGCACATCACCGCAACCGACCTGAAAGGCGAACAACGTGATCTTGCGGAACTGATTGGAATGGAAACCTACCGGACACTGGTGGAAGTGTACGGCGGGTGCAATATCTACATCTACAAGGCAGATACCATCCTGCGCAACATCCGCGACCAAGAAATTCGCAACCGATACACCGGGCACAATGTGCACGAACTGGTGGCAACCTTTGGCATGAGCGAACGAGCGGTGCGTGAAATCGTGGCCGACCTCGCAAAAAAGCGGCGTTTACAAGCAATGGCACAGAGCAAAAAAGCCTGAACAGCGTCCTATCCAGATAACAAAAAGGTTTATCGCAAAAAGCAGCGCAAAGCCCCCGATTACACCGCACGAACGGTATTGTCGGGGGCTTTCGTATCATGATGGTTGGTATCAGTCAGCCGCGTCTCCTCAACATCACAGACAGCCGCACGTCATGGTTTTCATCTGAATGCATGCGGAATCAAACGGTTTTTCATCACATTTTGGCGCAAACAGTTCACATCAAGCAAATTCTGTACTAAAATAGACTAAAGGATACAACTCGAAAGGAGCGGTCATATTGGCGCGCTGTATCAACTGTGGAAAAGAATTGCCTCCCCATGCGACCATATGCCCCGCCTGTGGCGAGTCTGTGCACATATGCATCGGCTCCACCGCAAGCCCCGTGGAAACCGAATTGTTTGAAGCACGCCTGCGCAGCACCGGCCTGCCCTATCTCAAACAACCGCACCGAGGCGGCGGTCTGCTGCGTTCATTGAGCAACTTTTCCGCACCGGGCGCAGATTTTTTTGTACCCGCAGCCAAACAAGCGGAAACCTTGCGCGCGCTGGGCATGGATACCGACGATATCACTGCCCGTTCCGCACAGCCCGAATCGGAAGCTCCCAAACACGGTAACTGGAAAACACGTATACTGGGTCTTTTGATTGTTGCTGTGCTGCTGACGCTCTATTTCGGTTTGGACGCGCTGCTTTCACTCATCCGGCATTTGTTTGGCGCACCTTAAACAACAGATCACTTCACGGAAGGGACTCACATATTGAAACATCGTGTACGCACCGTACTTTTACTGCTGCTCACTCCGGTGGCACTCGCATTGCAATTTTGGGCAGCCCGGAACAGCGAGATCGTGGAAACCACCTACAGCCGGAAAATCTATCCTATCATTGCTTCCATCTTTTCAACATTATTTGGCCTGTCCCCCGTACCGATTGCGGAAATTTTACTGGTTTTGGTTGTCGTCATCATCCTGTGTCGCTTTTTCTTCCGGCTCATCCGTCTCCCCAGGACAGGTCCCATCACCTTATGGTATGGTTTACTTAAATTGGGCGCATTTCTTTCGGCGCTTTTTTTTATTTTTACCATTTGGCAGCTCAATTACGAGCGGCTGCCGCTGGCACAAAATCTGGGTTATAAAACCGGTTCGCCTACCAAGGCGGAGCTTGTTGCCCTCACCGCACAACAAGTGGATGCCATCAACGCCCTCTGTCCCCTGCTCTCTTGGGACAAGCAGGGGCATTCCTATGAAGCGGGAGGATTTGACAGCATCCGTTCCCGCGTAAATGATGCTTACGGCCGTATTGCCGCGACCGAGAGCCCCACTGATCTTGTTCTGCCGCGTATTTCTGCCTATCCCAAAGCCGTCTGGCCCACCGGCCTGCTTGCGCGTTTCGGCATCGAAGGCATTTATATCCCATTCACTTTTGAGCCTACGGTAGACACCGGATACCCCATGTTTCTGTGGCCGTTCAACGCCGCGCACGAATCTGCACATCTCAAAGGATTTGCCCGTGAGGAGGAAGCCAACTATTGGGCCTATTTGGCCGACTGTGCAAGCCCTGATGTTTTCTTCCAATACTCCGGGCACCTGAACGCCCTGCTCTATCTGGTCAACGCGCTGGGAACCACGGATGTCGCCGATGTCAGCATTCAATTGGAAAGGTTGGACAACCGCGCCAAATCCGATATCAACAATTACAACGCCTATGTAGCAAAAAACACAGGGACGTTGAGCCAGACCGCCAACAAGATCAACGACAATTATCTCAAGACACAAGGCCAGCAGGGCGTCGTGAGCTACAACGCCTTTGTAAATCTGCTGTGTGACCAATATCGCACGCAGACCGGCCTTTAGGCCACCGCTTCCGCGGCTTTTCCGGCTAAAAAAGTTTCTTCATTCCGCATTTGACAAATTTCTTCGATCTCATCGCTTACAATGTGTCTTGAGCAGGACGGCACACCGCCGCTTCCCATTATCCTGCGGGGTGTTTTTGTTCTTTTCGCTTTGTCCTGCAATTGCATTGCAAGGAGGAGACGACCATGGATCGAAAATCGAATCTAAAGAAAGCACATGATGCGGAAATGCAGGAAGCCGCAAACGGCTCGTCTCTATGCATCCTCACCTCTGCTCAGGTGCGTGCCGCACAAACCAAATATGCGTCGCTCTGCGCGGAATATCTGGCGTGCAACGGCATCTATGCGGGATTTCACGATGCCGGTTTCGATGAAAAAGCCAGCCCGTTTGCAGTCGCAGCCACCATTGCGGCGGAAAATGTGCGCGCAGTGGGCGAGATTCTGGATATCCTGCACATCCATCACGCTGATGCGCCCTGAACGCCGACCTGTATAGAGCCTCCAGAGCGGGCTCCACACGGACTCGTTATCATGCAGCCTTTTGAATCTGACTGTATGCGTGTGTGTTTGCAATGGCAAACTTTCATACATCATGGTGTTCAGATGCTATCGCTTCCCGAAGACCCGCTGTTTTTACGGCGGGTTTTGTCGTGCCACTCCAAAAATAACAAAAATGTGTCATTTTCGCGGAATACTTTTAATCCCGCTTTAATATTGTTATAATGGCACTGTGCGGTATGTTGAATGTAAACATGCTATTGAGTTGTTGTAACAATACAGAA
Organism: Ethanoligenens sp.; assembly: GCF_047718355.1. Taxonomy (NCBI): domain Bacteria; kingdom Bacillati; phylum Bacillota; class Clostridia; order Eubacteriales; family Oscillospiraceae; genus Ethanoligenens; species Ethanoligenens sp. Next base: position 13,365 of record NZ_JBDNLG010000044.1, on the reverse strand, counting down.
TCGGGGTATTAGCAGCTATGAAGTCGTCTCCATTTTCAGACCTTTTAAAGAAGACTAGCCATATCCATTTTTACCATCTGATTTTTCTTGTTAGCGTTGCATTGGCCGTCATCTTCTGCGTTTTTACAGTCGTCCAATCCGCTCGATTAGGAGAAACCGAGAAACAGCTTTCTACTTTGCGCGGGGAAGCTGCGCGTGCTAACCAACTGCAATCAGAACTGCAAGACCTCACAAAAAAATACGATGAGGTTTCAAACCGTCTGGCAATCAAGCAGTCGTTCTCGTCCACCCACACGGACAATGGCGCCAAAATCGCCTACCTGACGTTTGACGACGGTCCATCCAAAAACACAGGGTTACTTTTGCAGACTTTGCAACAGGCCAATGTGAAAGCGACCTTTTTTGTGATCGGCCTGAACTGTCAGGAATTTCCCAACGCCGTAAAAGAGGAGGCCAGTGCCGGGCATGTGGTCGGCATCCACTCTTGGACACACAAGTATCCTTACATATATGCCAACATGGCCAATTTTAAGCAAGATTTCACCCAGCTGCACGATTATCTGACCGCTCAGCTTAACACTCCACCCACCATTTGCCGGTTCCCCGGCGGCACCAATAACACCGTTTCCAAGAAATACACCAAAGAACCGATCATGCAGGAAGCGGTCGACTGGGTGGAAGGCATGGGCATCCGTCCCATTGACTGGGATGCCGACGCGGGCGATGCGGAATCGCCTATCCCCACAAAAGAGCAGATTGTCCAGCGCGTCCTCAAAGAGATCGGCCACAAAAACGATCCCGTCATTCTGATGCACGACTTTGGTAACCGCACCAGCACCATTGAAGCGGTGCCCCTCATCGTCCAGCAATTGCAGGCGCAGGGTTTTTCGTTCGGCACCTTATCGGCCAGTACGCCCTCCACTTTGTTTAAACCCGTGGTGAAAGCCGCCTCATGAAAGCGGAAAACAAGCGCTTTTTGGTGCTTCTGTCTGCTATGACCGCCATCTGCTGTGTGGTCGTCGTGGTGTTTGCTTTTAAGGACATGCCGCCGCTGGAAAGCACAGCGGGTACCATCTCTGCCACTACGGCTGTTTTCTCGGCATCGTCCGCCACAACAAGTAGCCTTGCCGACGCGGCACTTCCCTCATCCGTACCGAGTCATCAGTCGGAAACAGCATCGGTCTCATCGGTAACTGCCGCGATGTCCGTCCATATCAACACGGCGGACGCCGCCGCCCTTGCCTCTCTGCCTGGCATCGGAGACACACTGGCCCAACGCATTATCGATTACCGCAATGCCCACGGCCCCTTTTCCAGCGTCGCACAGTTAGATCAGGTCAAGGGCATTGGCCCTAAAAAACTATCCGAAATCGCCAAACTGGTGACTTTATAGGTAACAGTGCATATGCACTGTATCATGCTTTTAACCATTCAATCCACACCGTTAAAATGGTGTGGATTTTTGTTTTTTCTCCAGCAGGGCGGCCCGCAAAATCTTTTGATTCCCATACTTTGCGCGGATACGGCCAACGGCAGCCTCCAACCGCTCATCTTGTTTGGAAGGAGAAGACGGCGCGCCCATCATATCGGCAAATGTCAATTGGCGATTTCCCGTCTCAGCAAACCCTGAAAGGCTGATGCCCAGCAAGCGCACTGCCCGCCCATTCCAATGCTTGCGGAGCAGATTACAAGCCGCCGTGTAGATCTGCATAGGCATATCTGTCGCGGGAAGCGTTATTTGCCGCGTTACCACAGAAAAATCAGCATATTTGATGGTAAGGTGTACGGTCGTACCTTTTTTATGATGCCGCCTCGCACGTTCCCCTACGCTTTCCGAAAGAGCAAGCAGCACTTTACCCGCCTGCTCAAAATCAGTCACGTCACTGGCAAGTGTGGTGGAGCGTCCAATGGATTTCATTTCATCCTTTTGGTGTGGTGTGACAGACGACGGGTCATACCCTCGCGCATGTGCATACAGCTCCGCACCCCATTTGCCATACCGTGCCGCCAGCGTCTGCTCCCCGCAGCGCACCAGATCACCGATGGTGGTGATGCCCCTGTCAATGAGCTTTTCCCGCATCTTCCGCCCCACGCCATACATGTCCCCCACCGGCAGGGGCCATAGTTTGCTTTCGATCTCTGCAGGCCAGAGCGTAGTGATGCCGCGCGGCTTCTTCATATCAGCCGCCATCTTCGCAAGAAATTTGTTCTCCGAGATGCCGATAGAGCAGTCCAGCCCCGTCTCCTGCTTGATTGCCGCCATAATCTGTTTTGCCAATGCAACAGGCTCCGTACTCGCCGGCAGGCATCCAGCCAGGTCCAGCCATGCCTCGTCAATACTGTTTTGTTCGACAATGGGTGTATAGCGTGCCAGAATGGTCATGACCGCATATGAACAGGCTGCGTAATAGGCATGGTCGGGCGGAACCAGACGCAGCATGGGGCACAGAGCCTTTGCCTGATAAATGGTCATCGTGGTTTTCACACCACTCGCGCGCGCCGCGTAATTCGCTGTAAGAATGATACCGCTGCGCCGTTCAGGGTCACCCGCGACGGCCGCAGGGACAACCGCCAGCGTCGGGTCGCGCACCGTTTCACATGAAATAAAAAACGCATTCATATCCACCAGAAAAACCAGTTTCACTGTATGCTCTCCTCTTCCTCTGTAAACAGCAGCCATTTCTTCTATTTTACCAAAAAAGAAACAAAAGCGTGCCCGCAGATTGCGGACACGCTTTTGGCGCGGGTATTGCATGCTGGAGCGGATGACGGGGCTCGGACCCGCTACCTCCACCTTGGCAAGGTGGCGCTCTACCAGATGAGCTACATCCGCAAATTGTCGGTACAACCACTGTCTAAACAAAAGACACATAACCATGCGGCGTTATTTATTATATACAAACCATGTTGCTTTGTCAAGACTTTATTAAAAAAACACACCAGCAGGTCACCCGGCTTCAACAGAATCCACCGCATGGTTCACGCTTGCACAATAGGGTGCAAGGCAACAATGCGCGCATTCCGGCCCCCTCGCTTTGCAAACAGCACGCCCGTGCCAGACCAACCGATGACAAAACATCGAAGATTTCTCAGGTGCAATCAAGTCACGCAAACGCAGTTCTACCTGCTTGGGATCTTTGGAAGACACCAGTCCCAGCCGATTGGAGATGCGGATGCAGTGGGTATCAGCCACAATGGCAGGCTGACCGTAAATATCACCCATGATCAGATTGGCAGTCTTACGTCCCACGCCCGGCAGCTTGATAAGTGCCTCGAGCGTGTCCGGCACCTGGCCGCTGTGGTCGGCAAGCAAAGCCTGACACATGCGGACGATATCACGTGCCTTGGTATGAAACAACCCGCAGGAATGAATAATTGCCTCGACGTCGGCAACCTCCGCACCAGCAAAATCTTCGACCGTGCGATAACGGGCAAATAGGTCTTTGGTAACAACATTTACCCGTGCATCGGTGCATTGTGCGGAAAGCCGTGTGGCAATCAACAGCTGTAAAGCGTTCTGACTTTCCAGCGAACAAACCGCGTCGGGATATTCGGTTTCAAGGGTCTGCACAATATAAGCGGCTCGTTCTTTTAATTCCATCTACAGGGTGCTCCTTTTAAGGACAGGATTCGACAAAACAACTACAATGCATTCTATCACAATCCACACAAAACGTAAATGGTGAAAAGGCACACCAAGAGAGGAACCCTCGCCGCTCCATTCATTCACGACAGTTGCTGGAGAGGCGTGCTATACGTGGTTTTATAGCCATCAATACCGTAATGCACATACGAATCGGTATCAATTTTTTCCAAGATGCCGTTGGAACGGACGATCCACGCAATATTGTTGCAGTCGCGAAACGAGAGCTCCACCCCATAATGTTCGCTGGTCATGGCACGGTCTGGAAACTGTTTGACATGGATATCCGCCAGATAGGTGCCCGGCGGCAACGCATTGATAGCGTTGCGCGAGGACATATTCTCTCCTTTGCCGGGTTTGCCAATGTCTACGCCCACCAGAACAACCACCACGTGATAGACAGGGTGACGGGATGTATTGGAAAGGCAGACCTTAATCGTAGATTGCTGCACCTCCAAGCAACGTGTAAAGTCAATCCACGCAGAAACCTCGTTGGCTTGATGTTTTAAATCTGCTTCGCGTCGTTTTCTCTCGCTCTTCGCAATTTGCAGCGCATTCACGATCACTGCGGCACCTGTCAACAGTGCTCCTGCCCATTGTGCCACTGTGCCCCACTCCACTGTACCCATATCTCTGATTCCCCCAAACTGAAATAACCGTACCTCTATACCGAGAAACCGTGACATCATTGAACTTTGGAACCGGCTATGCAGGTACGGCTACACGCGCTGCGTGGAAAGTCTTTTCCGTGTCCTGCGCCGCATGGATATGCTGCCGCCCACCAAACCTAAGCCCTATCAGCAGATGACACATCCCGGCGAACGCGTTCAGATTGATGTGAAGGTGGTGCCACGCCGCTGTATTACCAGTAAAGAACTGCGGTTGTTTCAGTAGGGTGGTTTGGTCATCAGCACCTTGATATCATTATATCGTATTGCAAGCATAAAACAAGCGTTGTCTGCCGACCGCAGAAAAGCCCAATGGGAAACCTAATCCCCATCGGGCTTTTCTGACCGCAAATGTTCACATCCGCAGCAGCAGCTTGAGAAAAAACAGACCCACCACACCGGGCAGACCGAGCACAACCGCAGCTCCAACAGTCCACAAATTATAGGCGACACTCACTCCCGTAAAAACACCCGCCGCATTGACTGCCCAAAGCGCCACGCATCCGCCTATGCCTCCGACCACCCATCTGCCAAGCACACGCGGATTGCGTAGCAGCAGAATGAGCAGCCCACACAAGATGGCGATACCGCCATAAAGTAGATATCGTCCGATTCCGGAAGTGGATGCGATCGCCAAGACCTGCATGGCCGTCCTCTCCTTTTCACAATTTCAAAGGGATACACAGCCGCCAGACAGTCACAATCGTTGCAGGCTTGCCGCCAAATGCTTTGTTACGCCCTGACGGCGCGCTTCCCGCGTGAGGTAACGATAACGCGCCGTCAGCGCCTGCATTTCATAAATGCACTCTTCAAGCAAATCGGGGTCGCTTTGCTGATCGAACCGCGCCGAGACACAGTCCAAACGTGTCTTGACTGATTCAATCTCTCCCAAAAGCTGTGCGTGTGCATCCTCCTCTACAACACGGCGAAGATGCACTGCCGTTTCCAAAAAGCCCGCGATTACGCTTTCCATGTCATGTGCCCCTTTCTGTTCCACTATATGTTCGGGTCGTCCTATCCAGACCAGTCCTTGCTCATTTCGGTTCAAGTATATAGTGAACCAATCCATCCTTTTTATACCAATTTATTGGAATTTTTAGGTTTTATCCTACTCAACTATATGCATTGGACAAGTAGCAGTTGCTTGTCCAATAAAAATTTTGCTGCACACCTTAAATGCAGGAATAAATCCAACGTATGCATTCAGAACCTATCTATACCTTTGAGACACTAATCTTTTGCAACATGCGCCGACACTGCTATACAGGAAACAACTGCGTAAAAGCCCCACCGTTCCAAGCAAATTTTGCAAGGTCAGCAGGGCTTCATGCAACCAAGTCATACACTGGTTACAGCACAATTATTCGTGCCGATATTTTCGGCGTGTCGCCATGCCTCCTCGAATGTGTCTCTGCGCTTTATTTACTTCTAATACATGTTTTACTTCTATATACAACTGAGGATTGAGTTTTTTTAAGCGTTCCGATACATCTTTATGTACGGTAGATTTGCTAATTCCAAATTCTTTGGCGGCGCCTCGCACTGTGGACTGGTGTGCGATGATATACTCGCCCAGTTCCACAGCCCGTTCCTCCACAATGCCTTTCACTGAAAAGCCCCCTCATGTGTTTGTATCGCTACATGTATATGTGCGGGGACGGCAAGTATGTGGAAAATCGCTCCTATATGTCCGTGTAGCCGCAGGCGATGAAGATATGCTCCACGCGGGAAATATCGCCGATCATATGTTTTTGAGCGCACGCAGGGCATTTTCATTTGTGTTCATCAAAATATTTCAAAGCAAAAAGTTGAGACGGCCAACACGTTATGTGCTGATCGTCTCAACTCTTTTTTTGACTGTATTGGTTATGCGTGTCAGGGTAACGGGCGTGGGGCATTTATTGGTAACTGAAATATTAAAAAACAACTTCAATCAACCCATAGACACCAATTAGGACACCGAGTGAAATCAAAAGAAACGGCCACATTACCGTCAGATAAGCCAACCAAAAGGCAAACACATCCTTTATGCCCATCCGTGAAGTCTGCTTTTTCGGCTGCTCCGGGTGAACAGTTCCAAATGTAAATAACGCTCGTTTTGATCCAAATTGCATATTTCACACCATTTCTACGCAACAGTTTGCGCCAGATACATGTGTCGTGCCCGCTTATTTTGTAAATTCTTTTGCAAAATGACATACCACCGTATGCGTATCCGAGAGCGCTATGGCTGGCGGAATCTGCGTTTTGCAAATATCCTTGCAGGAGGGGCAGCGCGTATGGAATTTGCAGCCTGCTGGAGGATTCGAGGGACTGGGCAAATCACCCGGCAGGATGATCCGATTGCGTTTGGCCGTTGGATCAGCTACGGGCACAGCTGACAGCAGCGCACGTGTATACGGATGCACCGGGTTCTCATACAGGTCGTTTTTATCCGCCGTTTCAATCAGCGCACCCAGATACATAACGCCAATGCGGTGCGAAATATGCCGCACGATACCAAGGTCATGCGAAATGAAAAGATAGGAGAGCTGCAAAGTTTCTTGCAGATCACTGAGCAGATTGATGATCTGCGACTGGATGGAAACATCCAATGCGGATACCGGTTCATCGCAGACGATGAACTCCGGGTTCAGTGCCAATGCGCGCGCAATGCCAATGCGCTGCCGCTGTCCACCCGAAAACTCATGCGGATACCGGTCGATATGCGCAGGCAAAAGCCCACACCGCTCCATAATTTCCAGCACTTTGTCACGCTGCTCTTCTTTCGTGCAAAGCCCGTGCTCAAGCATCGGTTCGCCGATGGCGCCGCCCACGGTGATGCGGGGATTGAGCGAGCTGTATGGGTCCTGAAAAACCATCTGCATTTTCTGGCGCATACGGCGCATTTCCGCCTTCTTCAGCGCAAAAAGATCCTTGCCTTTGAAGAAGACCTTGCCGTCTGTTTTTTCATACAGGCGCAGGATTGTGCGGCCAGCCGTGCTCTTGCCGCAGCCGGATTCGCCCACCAGACCAAAGGTCTCCTTTTTGTCCAGTTGCAAAGTGACGTCTTCAAGCGCTTTGACATGCCCTATTGTGCGCTGAAACACACCCCCCTTGATGGGAAAATATTTTTTAAGGTGCTCGACCTTCAGCAATGGTTCACTCATCGTTTCACCCCCTCATACAACGTGCACGCGACGGTGTGGTTTTCACTGACCTCACAGACGGGCGGAAACCCCTGTCGGCATTTTGGGGTGCAATGTTCACAGCGGTCTGCAAAATGACATTCGTCGGGTAGCCCGATCAGGTTTGGCACCTGCCCCGGTATGGAATACAGACGATCGCGTACATCCAGCAGCGACGGTTTGGCCCTTAAAAGCCCTCGCGTATAGGGGTGACGTGGGTTGGCGAAGAGTTCGCGCACCGGGCCGCGTTCCACCACCCGCCCCGCGTACATGACGACCACATCGTCTGCCATCTCGGCAACGACACCCAGATCATGCGTAATGAGCATGATGGACATACCGAAGTCCTGTTTCATTTTTCGCAGCAAATCCAAAATCTGCGCTTGAATGGTCACATCCAGCGCTGTGGTTGGTTCATCCGCAATCAGAAGCGACGGGTTGCAGGATAATGCCATGGCGATCATGATACGCTGCCGCTGCCCGCCGGAAAGTTCATGCGGATAACACTTGTAGGTTTCCTCAGGACGTGCGATGCCCACTGTCCGAATCATCTCGATGGAACGCTCTTTCGCTTGTTTGGCGCTGATTTTTTCATGTAGCAGCGACACCTCGTCGATTTGGCTACCCACGGTAAAAACCGGATTGAGCGAAGTCATGGGCTCCTGAAAGATCATAGAAATCAATTTACCATTGATTTTTCCCATCTGGGTGCGGGTAAGCGGTGCGAGATCCTTGCCTTGGAATAAAATCTCCCCGCCCGCAATGCGTCCGTTTGAAGGGAGCAGATGCATGATGGAGAGCGACGTCATGCTTTTGCCGCAGCCGGATTCCCCCACGATACAAAGAGTGCGCCCCTTTTCAATGGAAAACGACACGCCGTCCACTGCTTTGACTTCACCGATATCAATGTCAAAATAAGTTTTTAGGTCTTTCACTTCTAACAGTTTCATTGCCGTTCCCCCTTATCGTTTCATTTTGGGGTCGAATGCGTCACGCAGTCCATCGCCCACCAAGTTGATAGCCAGTACGGTGAGCAGAATGCAGACACCGGCCGGAATCCACAGCCATGGACGCATGGCAAAATCATTAGGGTCCTGCACAGCGTTGACAATGTTGCCCCAGGACGGATACGGAATCGCCACGCCAAGCCCAAGGAAGGATAACATGGATTCGGTGAGGATGGCGTTACCTACGTCCAGCGTGGCTGTGACGATGATATTGGGCAGCGCATTAGGCACCAGATGCCGGAAAATGCGATGGCGGTCCCGAATACCCAGCGCCTCCGCCGCCACCATGTATTCCTGCTCCCGAAGCGAGAGAATTTGCCCGCGCACCAGCCGCGCAAGCGTTGGCCAGAAAAACAGTCCTAGAATCAGCATAACGGCGTAGATGCGTTTGGATGGGTCAACTTTCAGGTCCATCATCACGGCCCCGAAAATGATGACAACAGGAATCAGCGGCAGACTCAGGAAGATATCCAGCACGCGCATGAGAATGTTGTCCACCCATTTGCCATAATAGCCGGCCACGCCGCCGACAATCACGCCGATTACGATTTCCACCACGACTGTGAAAAAACCAACTTCTAACGAGATGCGTCCGCCATACAGCAGACGGGTGAGCACATCCCGCCCGACTGAGTCGGTACCCAGCAGGAATTGCGCACTTGGCTGCTCTTTTGCAATATCTATATTGGTTTGAAGCAATGCAAAATTTGAAAAAGCCGGCCCATAAAAGCACAACACTAATAAAGCAATCAGCACGCCCAGTCCGAGCAAAGCCAACTTATTGCGTTTAAATTGCCGATATGCAATGTTCATCGGCGTATCCAGTCGTTCTACCTTGCTTTTTTCGTCGTGTTGATAGAACTTAGCCAGCAGTATGCCAAACAGTGCCACCAGACTGCATATAACCAGCAATCGGGCACCGATTCCCGTCGAGATGCCATCAACATCCGGGACGGAATAGACACCGCCGCTTGACTGTGATAGAAGCCCAAAAAAATCAGAGACCATCGAGTTGCTGTTGGAAAGCTGCGCACCGTAGAGTAAAAATCCCGCAGCGGTGGCAAAAATGCCGATATTCAACCAGCGCACATGGTTCTTGCGCAGGTACAGCACCAGACAGACGATGGCCGCAATGAAGAGGAAAAACATACACAAAAGAGGAAGCGCATAGCTATAGATTGAGAGTTTCTCCAATGCGTCGGCATTCGCGCCCGCAATCTGAATGCGATGGAACACGTTGAAAATCAGCGTGACGCCTGCCACAGGGCGGTAATTCGTAATGGCGATAAATGGGAGAAAGAAGCTGACAAAGGAGAGAAGAAGGCCCGCAAGGGATACAATAACCATGATGCGTTTTTTATTCATTGTTCTGCGCCCCTCACTTTAGTTTGACGCGCGGGTCAACCAGCGAATACAGGATGTCCGCAATCAGATTACACAACAGCGTAACTACCGCCACAAACATACAGAATCCCATCATCAGCGGATAATCGCGCTGGTCGATTGCCTTGAGGGACACCCAGCCCACGCCATGGATACCGAAAATGCTTTCGGTGATAATCGCACCGGAGAACAGGTTCGGCAATGTCAAACCAAGCAGTGTCACGATGGGAATCAACGCGTTGCGTAGCGCGTGCTTGTAAATAACAACCCGTTCGCTTAGCCCTTTGGAACGCGCGGTGCGGATATAATCCTGGTTGATAACCTCCAGCATAGACATACGGGTATAGCGCATGATGGTGCCGATGCTGACCACCGACAAAACAATGACCGGCAGAATCAAGTGCGTGACCTTGTCCCACACAGCGGCAAGACCGGTGTAGGTGACGCCCGCCGTGGCAATACCCGACAGCGGCAGAACACCAAGATCAATGGCAAATATCTTGAGCAGCAGCAGCCCCAGAAAGAACGTGGGGAATGAGATGCCGATAAAAGCCAGAACCGTCAGCCCCATATCGGTTTTGGAATACTGGCGGGTGGCTGAGATAATGCCCAGCGGAACCGCCACCAGAATCTCAATGATATAGGCGGGAAGCGCCAGCTGCACCGAGGTCTTGACAAATTCACCAAGCACAGCGGTCACGGGCTTGCGGTACATGAAGGAATCACCGAAATCAAAATGGAGGACAATTCCCTTAATCCATTTGAAATAGCCTATATAAACGGGGTCGTTGATTCCATAGAGATCCTCAAGGTGTTTGATTTGTGCAGGGGTCATATGGGAATTGTGCATTTGCGTCGCAATAAAATTGCCCGGCACCAAGTGGACAATGATGTAAATAATGATGGAAATTCCGATAATGATCGGTATCATCTGCAACAGCCGTCTAACGATATACCGCCACATGTACGACCCTCCTTTTGGATTCAATAGCAAATGCCCGGTTGCTTTCAGCCGGGCACTGCACTTATTTAATCGTCATATTCAATTTGCGGCGGTCACTCAGCCTTTGAGGGTATATTGATACAAATCAAGGAACGGGTCGCGGAACGTGCCCATCTTCGCCACGTTCTGCACGCGGGTGTTGTACAGGACAATCATGTTGCGCTGGTAGATCGGCATCATCGGCAGTTGTTGATTGAGCAGCTTGTTGATCTTGGCAAAAATAGCTTTGCGCTTGGTGGTATCTGTCATACGCTGTTCCTGCTGATAGAGGGCATCAAGGTCTTTGTCGCTGAACTTATAAAAGTTCTGGGACGCACCGGTCATAAAGAGATTACTGGTGTCGGGGTCGGGTGTTGTAAGCGTCTGTCCCATGAAGCAGGCGTCCAGTTTCCCGTTGTTGTAGCCTTTCAGCATGGTGGAGAAATCGGAGCTTTCGATATTGACGTCAATACCCAGTTTGGCATAGTCTTCTTTCATGACCGGCAGCATGGCGTCGGTTACCGCATTGCCACTCTTGGCTGTGAAATCGATTACAAACGGCTTACCGTCTTTTTCAAGTTTCTGTGTGCTCGAATTGATTGCCCAGCCCGCTTCCTTAAGGAGCGCCTTGGCTTTGTCAATACTGAATGTGTAGTTGGTAGTGCCATCGGTGCTATAACCCCAGGAGCCCGTCGGCAGCGGCACATTGGTAACTGTCGCGTACTGCCCGTAGACCTGCTTCACTACTGCCGCACGGTTAAGACCGTATGCCAGCGCCTGACGCACTCTCACATCGCTGTATTTGGGATCCTGCAAATTCCACTGAACCATGCCAAAAGCATTGATTGGATAATAATATGCATTGATAAAACCGGATTTTTTCAGAGAAGCCACATTGTCTTCGCTACAGGTTGCATCGGCTTCGAGATCGACCTCACCAGCCTGCACACGTTGGAGCTCCTGCCCTTGCGCAGTTACAGAAAGCTCTACATTTTTAATTTTCGGCGCGCCTTTGAAGTAATTATCATTAGCGACCAATTTCAATCCGGTCGCCGGATCATAGCTGACAAATTTGTATTGGCCACTGCCCATCGGCTGCGCCAGCTTGTCTTCGACCGTTTTCACATTGCCTTTTTTGTAGTCCGCGCCATAATACGCTTTTTCCATCAGCGGCAATTGACCGAGTGTCCAGAGTGTGGACGCATTCGGTGTGGTCAGCGTGAACTGGATGGTCTTGTCGTCCACCACTTTGATGCCGGAAATACTGGTGGCGCTGCCGTTCTTGTAAGCATCAAAGCCCTGGATATCCGCCGTGGAGATATCCAACTGGCCGTCATAATTCGGGTCGGCCATTACTTCACACAGGAACTCAATGTCGGAAGCAGTAGCAGGCTTGCCGTCCCAATATTTGACGCCATCTTTCAATGTGAATGTGTAAGTGAGGCCGTCGCTGGAGACTTTATAATCAGCGGCATCGCCATTCGCCTGACCGTCCGGCGTGGCAATGAGAAGGGTGTTGAACATCAGTTCATCCGCATAATGATCATAGCTACTGTCTGTAAAGACATCCGACCAGATGCCGTTCATGTCGCCTAATCCAACTACCAGTGTGTCTTTGCGTGCCAAAGCGGCCGCCGGGCTTTTGCTGGCGTTGGTGGCTTTGATCTCCGTCGTGCCATTACTGGTTGCAGTGCTCCCGCTGCCCGAGGAAGTGGAGGTGCTTGAGCTGCTGCCGCAAGCGCTCAAAGAGAGAATGCCTGCAAGCACTAACGAGGCAATTGCGATGCTTTTTTTCTTGTTCATAAAAGATCACCTTTCTTTTCTGTAGAGATTGTCCAGACAACCAAACCTGTTCAGATGCATCCGATTCCGCACATTTCCCAAAGCTGTGCCGCAAAGCATAGTACATATCTATGTATAATGCATATCCTAACAGAACCGGCAGGATACCGTACCATTGCCGGTTGCACAGTTGTTCTTGCATATCTGTATTTGTCTGATACATGTTTCAACGGCTCAGCGAGGATAACACGGCTGCACACTCATGACAGATAGATATGAACACATTATGGTTGTTGCTGGGCTTCATATAAAGTTGTTCTAATTCTAACGTTTTGTTCACAATTTTTCAAGTGCAAAATCCACATATTTACCCAACGTAGCACCGCTTAAATTCGTCTATTTGTTTGAATATTACATATAAAGGGATTGGCAAGAAGGAACTGTGCATAATTATGTATTTTTCTTGTAAACAAAATGAAAACAATTATCCATCTTTCTCGCGCACAGCCTCGACACCTCCGAATTACTCCCGATTCCGAGGCACTCTAAAACAAGCCCTATGCTGCTGGCATTTTTCATACATATATCCACAGCATACTGTATATCACATATTAAAATGTTATGATACATTTCGTCATTTTTTCTTAGAATTCTCAGCGCCTTATGTTGATAATATGAATTAAATTGTAGAGAAAATGAATATATATGCGATATTTAATATTTATTGTTGAAA
>NZ_JBDNLG010000043.1:0-22259 GCF_047718355.1 Ethanoligenens sp. | reverse complement strand
CTTCCCTTGACTGCTTTCTGGTATGATTTCATTGAGTGACAGCCCCGGGTATAGGCTGCCAGACTATACCCGGGGCTGTCACTTTTAATTTCCACAGACTTTGGGACAATGTCTTTCAAACCATTGCTTTTTCACCCAGTTTTTCCGGACGCAGGGCTTGGGGTTCTGTCAGATAAGGAACAGAGCGGGCCTTGAAAGTACATATTCGTTGATGGTACGGGGCGGGGCTGTATTTCCACCCGATTTCGGTATGGCCGAGTCCCTTGACGCGATCACTCCGGATTCCCCCCCACGTGGCTTCCTCCGTTTTTCACCCTTTGATCCTGTTGGGCATACCGAATTCGTAGTGAAAAATAATCCCCCTATCAATAAAAATAGTGCGTTTATTTAGAATCTGGTTCAGTGTATGATAAAAACACGGCAAAGAAAGTGAAATATCGCAACATAAAAAGAAATGCAAAGATGCATAACTCTTGTAAAGGAGAAGTGCATCTTTTTTTCTTTGTGATGACCGTGGCCACGGTTGATTTGCCGCTGATTTTTGAACTTTTTTGAAAACAATGGGGGTAATTGTTATGACGCACGGAGACATTTCCTCGAGTCCAGATACTGTTGGCGTGGCGGTAGTAAACTGGAAAATGCCCAGAATGCACACGAAGGCTGAAATCATTGAAAACTGCCATAAGATTGGGGATTACATCAAAGGGTTAAAAATCGGTGTACCGGGTCTTGACCTGATCATTTTTCCAGAATACAGCACACACGGAATCATGTACGATTTCCACGAGATGATGCAGCTTGCTACAACCGTCGATGGCGAGGAAGTCGCTATTTTCAAGCAGGCTTGCATCGAGAATAAGGTGTGGGGCGTGTTTTCGCTGACCGGCGAACAGCATGAAGAACATCCCAACAAAGTTCCGTACAATACCTTAATTCTCATTAACGATCATGGGGAAATCGTCCAAAAATACAGAAAAATGATTCCGTGGACACCAATCGAAGGATGGTATCCCGGCGATCGTACGTATGTTTCCAAAGGCCCAAAAGGTCTGAATATCAGCCTGATTATCTGTGACGATGGCAATTATCCGGAGATCTGGCGCGACTGTGCCATGAGAGGCGCAGAGCTTGTCGTACGGTGTCAGGGCTATATGTATCCTGCAAACCAGCAGGAAGTGAACGTCGTACCCGTGATGGCATGGTGCAACAATGTCTATGCGGCGGTTGCGAATGCTTCAGGATATGACGGGGTTTACTCATACTTTGGTCATTCGTCCATCTGTGGGTTCGATGGAAGGGTCTTGGGCATCTGCGGCGCAGAGGAAAACAGCTATCAATATGCACAGTTGTCGATAAGCGCCATCCGTGATGCTCGGGCAAACTGGCAGTCGCAGAACCATTTGTACAAGCTTCTCCACAGAGGTTACACCGGGACCATCAATTCCAAAGAGGACAGATACGGCGAACCGGAATGCCAGTTTGAATTTTACCGCAACTGGATCAACGATCCGGTGGGAACGCAGAAGCAAGTCGAGGCCATCACAAGGCCGCTCCCGGGCGTAAAATGGGCCCCTGTCGACGGGATTCCACACGAGGAATAAACATACAAAAAGACAGGCGGGGCTCGTGTGAGTTCCTTTGTCTGCACGTCAAACAATAAAAAAGAGGAGAAACTATGAGAAAGAGCATTAGAAAAATGGCGGGCCTTACGGCATTGGCATTGTCGGCATCAATGGCCATTTCACTTGCAGGCTGCGCAAAAGGCGGCGACAGCTCAAGCAATAAAATAAAAGTGGGCATTCTTTTTTCCGAGACCGGGTCCACCGCATTGGTCGAAAAAACCATGACAAATGCCTGCAAGCTGGCATTTGATGAAATCAACAATGCAGGCGGAATCAACGGCAAAAAGATTGACTACATCCACGAGGATTACGCGTCAGACCCCTCCAAGGCGACAGAAAAAATCAAAACCCTGATTGAAGAAGATAAAGTTGTCGCCACGGTCGGATGCTATACATCAGCCAGCAGGCAGGCAACACTTTCCACCCTCAAAGATGATAACTCGCTTCTGGTTTATCCGACGTATACAGAAGGCGAGGAAGTACATCCCAATGTGATTTATACCGGGTGTATGCCGAACCAGCAGGCAACGGAATTTATCCCGTATCTGTTGCAGCATCTCGGCAAAAAAGTTTTTCTGGTCGGTTCGGACTATGTGTTCCCCAAAACCTGCAACAAACAGGCCCGCGCTTTGATTGCACAGAATGGCGGTCAGGTCGTCGGTGAGGAATACGTGCCGCTGGGAGGAACGGATTTCTCCACTATTTGCAACAAAATCAAAAGCTCCGGTGCAGACTTTATTTACTCCGATGTGATCGGCGACTCGAACACGGCGTTCTTCAAGAACTTCAAGCAATATGGTCTTGACTCCAGCAAAACACCAATCTGCTCCATCGGCATCGATGAAAGCAACCTGCAGGCGATCGGTGCAGACTATGCAGAAGGTCATTATGCTTCCATGCCGTATTTCTCCAGCCTTGATACAGATGCATCGAAAAAGTTTGTAGACAAGTATAACAGCAAATTCAAAGACGGCACGGTTGTAACAGTACTGACAGAATCGGCATACTCCAGCTGCTATCTGCTGGCGGAAGCGCTCAAAAAAGTGAAAGATCCTGCGGACACCAATGCATTGATTAAGTCGTTCAGCGGCCTGACGCTAGACGCACCGCAGGGTACAATCAAGGTCGATGAATCCAACCACTGCACCTGGCTCTACTCGAGATTTGCCAAAATTCAGGGTGGCAAATTCAACATTATTTACTCTTCCAACAGTTCAGTCAGACCCGAACCTTGGCCGTCGATCCTCTATCCGCAGTACAAGGACATGAATTTTATGCCCAAATGGAACGACCCCAAGTGCTATCCGCAATAAATAGCGGCGATATAAATTCAGTTGCCACGTTTTTATAGTGGCAGCTGATTTATATCTATATAAAAAGAGAGGGAAATAAATGGCGAGTTTTATATCTCAGCTAAGCAACGGATTGAACCAATCTGCCGTATTATTAATTGCGACCCTGGGATTGATGATTATTTTCGGTATGATGAATGTCATCAATATGGCACATGGGCAGATGATTATGATCGGTGGCTTTTGTGCCTATATCGTGACCGCAATCATGAATCTCCCGTTTATTTTTGCGATTCTCATATCGTTTCTTGCCACGGCGCTTGTCGGCGTGGTGATCGAGTTGCTTGTTATAAAAAGGCTGTACACCAAGCCGACAGAAACAATCCTGGCAACGTACGCGATTTCTGTCATTCTCACCGAAGTTGCCAGAATGATATGGCCGCTGTCCCAAAATGTAAAGATGCCGTTGCCCGGAAACCTGAAAATTGGTATCGTTACGATACCCGTGTACAATATCTTTGTCGTCATCATGGCAATTGCTCTTTTGGTCTTTACTATTCTTTTGTTTAAGCGCACAAGGTTTGGAAAAAAGATCGGAGCAATTACTCAAAACCGGCAGATGACAGAATGCCTGGGTATCAATACCACCCAAATCGACACCCTCACTTTTGCGTATGGTGCCGGACTGGCGGGAATTGCCGGATGCATTCTGGCTCCCACGACGGGTGTTTCCTACAATATGGGTTCCCTTTATCTTACGGATTCTTTCCTCACAGCGGTAACAGGTGGGGTTCAGTCCATGATAGGCACGGCGGTTGCGGCAGGTATCATCGGCGAGAGCCGGACGATCCTTTCCGGTGTGATCAACCAGACGTGGGCGATGATTCTGGTGTTTCTCGCCATTATTGCATTGATTCGATTCAAGCCGGATGGCTTGTTCCACAAAGAAGGAAGGTGACTCGAATGACAAATATACCTAAAAAATTGGGCAATGTTGAAGTCAACAGATACATTGATGTTGCATTGCTTGTTTTCCTTCTTGTGTTCCCTCTGGTTGCACCGGGATTCAGAGTCGAATTGATGGGAAGATTCGTTTGCTATGCCATCTTCGCATTGTCGTTGGATCTTCTGTGGGGGTATGCCGGCCTGTTGAGCCTTGGCCATGCGGTTTTTTTCGGCATGGGCGGTTACATGATCGGCCTTTGCTACCAGATACAGAACGGGCTTCCGGCGTTTATGACGAGGGAAAAAATCACCTCGCTGCCATGGTTTTATTTGCCGCTTAAAAACCCGATTGAGGCGGCTGCTATGGGCATTGTGCTTTCGGCGATTGTTGCCATGCTATTGGGATTCTTCATGTTTTCAAGCAAAATCAAGGGTGTTTTCTTTACCATTATCACGTTGGCTCTGGCACAGATGTTTACTAGCCTGATCATCAATATGCAAAAGTATACCAATGGATTTAACGGGCTTCAGGGTATCAAACGGTTCGCAATCAACGGTCACGCACAGATTGGCAAAATCCCATACTATTATCTGATTGTGATCATCGGTGCTTTGGCGTTTGTATTCTGTCTGTGGCTGACCAAAAGACGTGTTGGAAAGGTCGCCACCTCCATACGGGAGAATGAAAGCCGTCTGGGTTTTTTGGGATACAAGGCATCGAACTATAAGATTTTAATCCTGACAATTTCCGGCGCCTTGGCGGGTCTGGCCGGGGTGCTCTATGCACCGGCAACCAGTTCCATCACCACCGTAGACATCGGGATTGCCGCTTCCACAGCCGCTGTTGTCTGGATAGCCGTTGGCGGGCGAGGCAATCTCACAGGAGCTGTTGTGGGAACCCTGTTGATCAATTGGGCGCAGAGCTTGCTCTCGGATAACTTTGCGACGTTTTGGCAGCTGATACTCGGCGCCGTACTGCTGATCATCATCTTCTTTATTCCAAATGGGATCATCGGGCAGATTCTGAATTTGCAGCGCCGCCGCAAGAACGCGAATCAACGGCTTGACGCCGATTCGGCAGACGGTCAGGATGCGTTGCTGGAAAAGGAGGCGTAGGTGATGATGGAAAACAACATCCTTTTGGATATCAAAAACTTGAGCGTGGCGTTTTCCGGGTTTCATGCTGTTAGCGATGTCGACCTTCAAGTTGAGCGCGGAAAGGTCCATGTGATTATCGGGCCAAACGGCGCGGGAAAAAGCACATTGATGGATCTGATTACAGGAAAGACCCGCCCGACATCCGGGCAGATCTTATTTGAGGACGAGAATATTGTCGGTAAAGAACCGGGAGAAATTTCTTACAAATATAAAATCGGCCGAAAATTTCAAGGCCCCAATGTTTTTGACAATATGACCGTGTACGAAAATATCGAAATCGCCCTAAAAGGCTATACGAGCATTATCAAAGCCTTTGTTTATCGCAGAACCCAAACGGTAAAAGCGGAAATAAAAAGGGTGTTGGATATGATTCAGCTCTACGACCAGAGGGAGATGATGGCCACGGAATTGTCCCATGGGCAGAGACAGTGGCTCGAAATCGGTATGGTCATTATCCAATCTCCAAAACTAATCATGTTGGATGAGCCGGCAGCCGGTATGACTGATGTTGAAACGTATAAAACCGGCGAGTTGGTAAAAAAACTGGCCGGAGAGCACACATTGGTCGTCATCGAACATGATATGGATTTTGTAGAGCAGATTGCGGATACCGTAACGGTTCTGCACCATGGACAAGTGTTGGCCGAAGGCCCCTTCAAGACGGTCAAGGAAAACCCCGAAGTCGTAAAAGTCTATTTGCAGGATGAGAACGGGGAGGGATTTTAATGCTGAATGTCCATGACATATATGTAAACTATGGGAAGAGCAGGGTCATTAACGGCATCAGCATAAACGTTCATGAAGGGAAAAAGCTGGCCATATTGGGGCGCAACGGCGTTGGGAAAACAACACTGTTGAAGGCACTGATGGGTGTACTTCCACTGGAAAAAGGAAGTATTCTGCTCGCCGACAAGGATATATCAAAAGATACGCCGCATTTGCGTTCACAGCATGGACTGGCTTACGTCCCCCAGGGCAGGGAAATCATCCCGGATCTGACTGTTGAGGAAAACCTTGATCTTGGTGGGTATGCCCATACAAAAGATTTGGCGGCACAGAAGCGTAAGGTCATTGACTTTTTTCCTGCGCTGACGGACCACTTGCAGAGAAAAGGTGGAGTGTTGTCGGGCGGCCAGCAGCAGCAGCTTGCCATCGCGCGCGCACTGATGTCGAGCCCCAAGATTCTTTTGCTGGATGAGCCGACTGAAGGAATTCAGCCCAATATTGTGGCCGAAATATCCCGAATATTGGACCGTATCGGTAACGAAATGCACGTTACGCTCGTGATTGTCGAACAGAATCTGAAATTTGCCAGAAAAATTGCCGACCAGTACGCCATTATGCAAAAAGGGAAAATCGTATCGGAAGGCGCAATGGCGGATTTACAGGATGGTACGATTAGAAAATATTTGGCGGTGTAGCAGGTCCCGCGATGTTTTTATATTGAGATGACGGCAAAAAGCCTCGAATTTATGATGGCTGAGCATATCATATCCCGATCATAAGTATACATTAAGGTGGGCTGTTTCGTTCCGCTGAAACTTTAGGTGTTATGAAAGGAATGAGTCATTTGAAAGACATTTGCACAGTATCCGTTGTGACTTTTCATCCCGTCTGGGGAGATAAAGAAGCGAACCTCAAACGCATTTTAGAGTATATCGAGTGTGCTGCGAAAAAAGGCAGCGAACTGATTGTATTCCCGGAAATGGCCCTTACCGGCTATGATGACGAAGCAGACAAGCCGCTCGAAGAAAAAATGCAGTATAAACTTTCCGAGACTGTTCCGGGACCCAGCTCGGAGCGAGTTGCCGAACTTACCAAAAAACTTGGTGTTTATGCTGTGATGGGGATGCCCATAAAGGACAGCAAAGACCAGAACACCATTTACAACGGACTTGCGATATTCTCCCCGGATGGAATTGCCGGTTCCTATCACAAGATGCATCTACCGGCTCCGGAACCGAATTGGGCAACCCGCGGCAGTTCTCCGTTTATTTTGGAGAGTGAGTGGGGTCCCATCGGTCTCGCCGTCTGCTATGACAATTACGCGTTCCCCGAACTCATGCGCTACTATGTTTCCAAGGGCTGCCGTTTGTGCATTAATAGCACGGCTCTCGCTCATTGTCACGGCCCTTATTTCGGTTCCCCGACGCTGGAGGCGGCTGTCGTCCAAAACGGAGTTTACATTGCCTCTGCCAATCTAGGCGGGCTGGATGTCGATAATTATTTTTGGGGAGGAAGCTCCATTATCGGACCGGGGCAGAAACATACGTGGTCGTATTATTATTATGCCGGCCGCAAATTTACAGATGAGGATGCGCCGGAATGCGAACTGTTTACGGCTACAATCGATCTGTCGCTGGCAACAAGATATGCCTTCAAATACAATCCCGCAGTAAATGGGACTGACTGGCGTCCGGATAAGTATGTCGAAATGTATAAGGACGTACTGTCGGACCCGCATTACGGAAAATAAAAGGAAGACAAACTGCAAACAGCGCCGGTACACCGCTTAGGTGTGCCGGCGCTGTTTGCAGGGGAAGATCTGTGGGCGATGCCTTTATGCAGGGGGAGATTGTTGAACTCCCTATACAGCGGCCAATGCAGCGCTATTTCGGAATCGAAAAGCAGATGGTGCACCCCTCGTTGACTTTGGCGTTGATTTTAATTTTTCCGCCATGCTTTTCAATGATGTTCTTAACGGTGACCAGACCGACGCCGGTACCCTCAAACTCTGTGTCCAAATGCATCCGGTTGAACATCTGAAACAGATTGTGTGCATATGCCATATCAAATCCAACCCCGTTGTCCTTGAAATAGAAGAGCGTCGTGTCTTTTGTGTCCTCATAGTCAATATGAATTTCAGTGAATCTGTTTTTTGACGAGTACTTGACCGAGTTTGAAAGGATATTATAGACACAACAGCGCAAAAGTATCTCGTCCGCCATCACATTGGGAAGCTTGCCTACATTGACCCGTATGTCCCGCGTATGATAAATCAACCGCAATTCTCCGATAGCGTCCTCAATCAGTTTGTTCATATTTACACACACAAGGGTTAACCGGCTAGACTTCATTTTCGAATACTTCAGGATTTCATAAATCATATCTAAAGTCTTTTTACAATACATGGATATTTTTCCGGAAGCGTCATGGGCTTCTTTCGTAAAATGAGTGCTGCTGTCCTCAACAACAATATCGTTATACAGGCTGATAGCCCGAATCGGCGATTTGAATTCGTGGGCAATCACACAGCACATGTTCTCCATTTCATTATAAGCACTGCGCAGTTCTTTTGTCCGTTCCAACACTTTTAATTCAAGTTCATCGTTCATTCGTTTTGTTTGATCCTCAAGCAGGATCTCGTCCGTAATGTCCTTTGCAAAAATAGCGATGTCATACTTTTTGCCTCCCAAATCAATGCGGTGGAGTTGAACGCGATAATACTGTTCGGAAAGAGCATCATAATATTCTACCATATAGTGCCCTGATTTGACGGTCTCATCAACAAAGTCATTCCATAGGACGGCATCTTCGTCGTTAAATAGCTCATAAAAATTCTGTTCTTTAAAACCGCCTGATTTTGCATCAAAAAACGCTTTTGCCACTGCGTTATAGGTGATGACCGCCCCGCTCGTGCCGTTTATGCACCAGATCATGTCGTCACTCGATTCGAAAACCGCTTTTTGTGTTTCAACCATTTCCCGGTTTTTTTGTTCCCGCTCATTGTGGTATTCCAGATAATGCATCAGAAAATCACCGAATAACAAAACCACGGCAATTTTTAAGAGGGCAACCTGCATGTTGCCTATGCTGCTTTGATACACATTGACCGTAAAAGAAATCGACATCAATCCATTTACCATGCCGTTTGAGGAAAATGTAGAGACCACAACCGCAAGGATGCCTGTAATCAAGATGACAAGATAATTGTCTTTTTCAAAACCGGTAATATTTATTCGAAAAAGCTTTTTCAATAGGGGGAGCGACAAAATGCTGTTTGTGAACAGAACGCCGATCGTCAATGTTTCGGCAAGAACAGTTGCGCTGGCATTGATTAAATTTTCCGGCAAAAATGAAAACGCATAGCTTTGATACCAAAATGGGGGGTTATAATGGACCACCCATTGAATCAGTGCTTTGTTGCAAATAAAAAACACAATAATAAACAATACCTGAAAGATGTATACTATAAAAAAAGGGGCTTTTTTCTTGACCACTATATCGCGGCAAAGTCCTTGGCCAGCCACACAAAATAAAATAAAAAAGGCGGTAACTAGATTCCCCCATCCGTTTGTAGGCACGACGACAAATGGAGTGAACATGGCCAGTCCCAGAGTACAGCAGAGTAGGGCATACCGCATTCCGTAGTACAGGGCGATCATAATCGGACAGATTAGCCCCGGCAGGAAATAGAGGTCATAAGAGGAATCAATGGTGATTGGAACGTATGACAACAGGAAACATATCAGACCAAAGGACACGGAGATTATAGATTTTTTAAGATTAAAACAATTCATTCCGCATGATTCCTTTTCTCTTCTTGTTTAGCTATGGAATCCGTTTGGATACAAGATCGTGGGCCATGGTTCAGGCGCAATGGCATCGTTTGATTCATAAACGATTTGAAATTTTCCGTTATGCACAATCGCAAAACGCGAATGTAGCCAGGTACAATGGTTTTTTTCGTCAACTTTAATTTTCCCCTGTGGCGCATCAAATTCCAAACCGGAAAAAGCTTTAACCAAGGAATCCGCATCATAAGGGTTTGGCGTTTTTGCAATTGCTTTTGCCAGCAGATAACAGCTGTCATACGTTGCTTCCGCTGAACTTGTTATGACGGAACCATCATGAAAATATTGGTTGTATTTTTGAACAAACGCACGACTTGCAGGTGTGTCCAAGGTGGAAAAGTAATTCATGGACGCGTAATGTCCTTCTGCACATGCCGCCCCCATTCCCTGAAGGCTCATTTCGTCCATCGAAATGGAGGAAATCGGGCATTTTGCCGGATTGAGTCCTTGCCGCTGATATTCTTTGTAAAAGGAAATAACGGAGTCTCCGACCAAATCAGAGTAAATGAAATCCGGTTTTGCTTTCATGATTTGATGCAGAATGTCTGCAAAATCGGAATAACCAATGGGAACGTATTTTTCTCCGCAAACCGTACCGTCGTTCATTTCAATGATCCGTTTTGCCTGCTTATTACAGGTTACTGAAAAAACATAGTCATTTCCGATGAGGTAAACCTTTTTACCGCATTTTTTCATCAACCAAGGTAAATACTCTGTGGTTTGTTGGTTTGGCATAGCGCCGGTATAGATCACATGGGGATTGATCTCCTCGCCCTCCGTATAGGTGGGATAGACCAATAGGGAATTGTATTTTTCCAGTACCGGAAAAGTCGCCTTGCGGCTTGCAGACGTATAGCAGCCGATGGTAGCGACCACACCCTCATTTGCAATCAAATCCTCAATCTTTTTTTGAGCAATAGAAGGATCTGAGCAGTAATCTTCCTGGATGTATTGGATCTGTTTTCCGTTAATTCCACCCATTTGATTGATTTCATCAAAAGCCAGACAGGCTGCATTGAGCATGGAGCGTTCCGTTACAGCGGAAGTGCCGGTCGTCGAAAGTAAAACACCAATCCGTATGGTATCTCCATTCCGCATCGAAGAAGCCCGCTGCACAGGTTTTGTTCCTGTATTGGAACATGCTGATGCCGAAAAGGTCAAAGCGATGCACAGAATCAGAAATAGATAATGTTTTTTTGAAAGCATGTGCTCACCCCTCTCTCATTGTGATACCGAATCCAGTCAAAACCACAAGATGTAGGGATCGCTTTGCTTTAGTATGGTTTTTTATGCACTGCCGGCGTTCTGCATTTTTTATAATCCGTGGGCGTCATCCCAAAAATATTTTTAAACAGGCGGCCCATATACTTGGAGTCTTCGTAATTTAATTTTTCCGCAATCTCCGCCATACTCATATCGGTTTCCAGAAGCAACTTCTTAATAATCTGCATTTTGAGGCAACTAACGTA
Source organism: Ethanoligenens sp. (assembly GCF_047718355.1). Taxonomy (NCBI): domain Bacteria; kingdom Bacillati; phylum Bacillota; class Clostridia; order Eubacteriales; family Oscillospiraceae; genus Ethanoligenens; species Ethanoligenens sp. Next base: position 11,199 of record NZ_JBDNLG010000043.1, on the reverse strand, counting down.
TTCAACAAAGGATTTTCCCATATCCAATTTGAAACTGTGACTCAAATATGCCTTGCTGACAAAGCAATTCTCAGCCGTAGCAGTCAAAGTCAGTTTTTCAAAAGGATGCTCCAAAACATAATCGACAACTTTAACGGAAAGTGCCGACATCTTGGGTGGATAATATGTTTTGACACTGGCGTACATTTCCCGCAGGAACTCCTCAAAAATAGCGGATATGGTAAACATATTGTCACTCTGAATGATTTTATTACAAATATGGTCAATGCTGGAGATTAGCAGAGGAAGCCATTCCATTTTCGCCGATACAGCTTCATAAATTTTCCTCTCGGACTCGGCCAGCAATACGCCGTATTTTATAAAATCGTGGTGGACGGAGTCATCACATTTTTGTGACAGGCTTGCAATCGCTTTTTCAAAATTGTCGGAACCATTTAATATGCAGTTTACAACGGCTGTCCGCTCATAAAATGTCTCATCTTCTGCTTTTGATGATTTTGTAATATAATCCGCTGCGCGATTCAGTACATCAAAAAAGGAATCGTCCTTTACAGGTTTTACAATATAATCAAACGCGCCAAGTACAATTCCTTTTCGGGCATATTCAAAATCTGCGTATTCACTTAGCAAAATCACGCATTTGCACAATCCCTCGTCTCTGACCCGTTCCAGAAGCTCAAGGCCATTGAGCTTTGGCATCTTGATATCGGTTACCAATATGTCGACCGCTTTTTTTCGAAGCGCAGTCAATGCGTCCAACCCATTATCAGCTTCACTGACAAGTACGAATTTGGATTGGTTCTGCCAATATTCATGTCGTTTCAGTTGTTTCCTAAAAATCTCATAATCATCGACCAGCATTACTTGGTGCATATTTACCACCTTCAACCCACAGCCGCGATTTTTTACAGCAATTCAGTCAAGACTGAAAATAGCCTATTTTGTTTTCAACCCAAAACATTACAGGCTGGTAGAACATATGTAATATAAAAGATAATTTACATGATATGTTCGCCTATATTATTATGGTAACACAGCAACATATTCAATTCAACAACAATGGAGATACACCAATTATTCCCTTTGTGTTGTTAAATTGTGGCACTTGGTCGGTGTGTAATAAAATTATCCTATATCCGTCTGTTTGCACTTTTTAAATTTTGGAAATGAATGAGTTGTTGCTTTTATTTTCCATTCGTTGAGCAATGATTGATCATAAAAAAATGGCGTAGTTTAGAGAAATCATGTGAGGACCATATGATTTCCAAAACACGCCATTGTATTTTGTGACCGTATAAATGTTCTTTACTTTTGTTATTAGATTACTCTTTTTGGCATACCAAGTAAACTGATTTTTTTTGGCTATAGGTGGACTATATTTATATTGATAACCTCCAAGCCTAAGTTTATGCTGTATTCGGTAAAATGGAAGTGCAGCAAAAGAGCGCCAAAAGTGCAGCAGTGTCGTACTGGTAACAATGTCAACGTCGGGGTTTTTGACCCAAAGGGGATGCGGGCGAAAACCTGAACGCGGAGCAGTTCCCCATGGCAGGACCTTATACTTCAAGGAAAGATGTAAGCGAACTATACCGAAAATGATCTGTTGGAATATGCCCAGCTTGAAAAAAAAGCTGCGGTGGCAACCGCCCGTTTTAATGAGCTGTCGGCACAGATCAAGGCTGCCGAAACCCACATGGAATAGATTAGGAACTTGAAAGCACACATCATTAATTACTCGAAAACCCGCGAGATATACACGGTCCATCGCAAGGCAGGGTACAGCAAAAAATTCTACGAGGCCCACACGGGTGACATCCTCTTGCACAAGGCGGCAAAGGCAGCGTTTGATGCGCTGACGGGCAAGAAAATCCCTACTATAATGTTCTCTATACAGATGGTATAAGGTTGCACGTTAAAGATTATGTTGGACTGTTTAATATAAGTGAAAGGCAAAAGGAGTGGGGAAGTGGAGGACGAGGTCTTGATCCAATGAGTAAAATCCGGCAATATGGTTGCCTTTAAACCGGGCGCGTATTGTATCTGTGTTTTTCTGTGTAAATATTCGTGAATGGTTTATACCACTTTACCGGGCAATCCAGATATCCTCTTGGCCATCCTCAATCAGCATTTTATTCAATTCGCCCGTGTGGTCGGAAAGCTCCCGCATCATATATAGATGCAGCCCGATTTGGGTCGCGCCCACTCGTGCCCGTGCTGGCTCAATCGGCTGGGTGAGGGTATTGTCATTTAACACGGCCAGAGCCTTTTCGGCCCTGTCGAGCACAGCGTCCAGATAGATAAGGAATTCGGCTTTTGACGGTAAACTCTCAGCCGTGGCCTCAATCCATTTGCCGTACGGAAGCTTGGAAGCAAAGTCTTTGTCCTTAAAACCGCCGGTAATATGATTATCGATAACGACAGCCAGATGATACGCGATACGGCACGGAATGTAGTAGATATCTCCGTGAGGTTCAAGCCATTTGCCTTCCGGGAAGGTTTCCACAATCTTTCGCAGTGTGCGAAAAACCATGTCGTATTGTCTGCGTACGTCGTTTATCAGTAATTCGCCCATCGTTTTGTTCCTTTCGCAACAGGTCATAGAAGATGTGGAGAAAGCTTGCGGCACGAAACAATAGCTCAAGGGCCTGCCGAAGCCGGCAGGCCCTTCATCGTGGGCAAGACCACGAAAATGGCGGAGAAGGTGGGATTCGAACCCACGGACCCTGTTAAGGGTTTACCGCATTTCGAGTGCGGGCCGTTATGACCACTTCGATACTTCTCCTAATATTGGGTTCCTCATCATCGCGAAGAAGCAGAATATAGAATTGATGCCTCAATAGTATATCAGAACACAATTGTGATGTCAAATATATTTGGATTTTGCCGCATAATAACCTGTTTTATGGTTCCATAAAGAAGTGCTCTTTACGATGCCAACGGTTTATTACAGCCAATAGCACCTTAATAAGAAAATAACAGAAAACAGCAGACTCCCAGCCAAAATGAAAACCGCGCACCTGTGCATTGCCGTATCGAGTTTGCCGAACAGGTAGGTCCGATAAGTCAGTTTGTTTGCCAAAAGCAACAAGATTGGAAAAGCGAATGGAATAAAATACCGTCCCTGCACCCCGATGATGGCAGATTGGCCCACTTTGCCATTGCCCAGACTTGGCGTCCAAATAACGTATTCCGCGGTAGCCACCAATATATAGCAAGCCGCAGCCGCCACCCCCAGCATACGCCGAGAGAGAAACGAACGGTTGATCACTGTTTCCAAGATAGCGGAAGCAATCAGCAAGACCACATAAAAGATCACGAATCCCATGGGCAAAGGAACATTCAGCCATCCGAACAAACCGACAAAACCGGTGACCCAATTTCCACGGTAAAGGTAAAGATTGTCCAATAAAATCGCCATGTATTTCACTGGATGAAGTAGAATAAACTGTGCCTGTTCTCGGTACACCCGCGAATAGACATCTGCCACCATACCGACGGTACTCACTTTATAAGCCACTAACCAGATCAACGTACACAGTACACTGGGCAGAACAGTGGTCAATAGAATCTTCCGTTTAGGTTGTCCATGAAATTTTTCTTGCGGAATTAGAAAAATAAGAAACAGCAACGGGAAATACACATATTTTCCTGCGATAATACAAAACTGTAAGAAAACAAGTATCCCGATCTGTCCACCTCGTATCTCGGTCACGGCCGGGTCATAGGCGCATTTCAGCACATAGGTGATATACAAGAAGCAAAACGAGTATAGAAAAACATCGTAGCTGCAACTGGATGCAATAAAAACCGTCATCGGCATGAGTGCAAGAAGCGTAATGGTCCGTTTAAAAAATGGCGATGTGCGAATTGCAAGTGCCATGCATCCGATGAAAAATGAAAGATTGGCAATCCGCGCAAAAACCAACTGTATGTAGATATTATAGTGATTATTCGCATGAAACAAGGCAAACAACAGCGAACCCAGCCTGATTCCCAACGCCTGCGGTATGTAAAGAAAAAAAGATAGATAGGGGTATGGGTAGTCTATTGATATCGAAGGTGTTCCATTTGAAACCGTTGTTTTCAACAGATTGCCAAACATTTGCGCCGTGATTTTGTGGCTTGGATCAGAAGTGGTTGCATTCCAAACCGAAAGAAAATCACGCAAATCGGAGCTGCCCATACCAACCGCTCGTTTAGATGCGTCAAGCACAGGCAAAAACTGCCCGTGTGCCAGCAGGTAAGCCCGCGTAAAATGATTTGTTTCGTCTGGTGCGGCCATCGGCGGGACTAAAAACACAAAAAGCAGCCCAATGGCAAACGCCATCCAGATAAACAGCCAGTCGTAATGGATGGACGCCTCCGGCGGCACATAGTGTTCTGCCTGCCCGAACAGCCTGCCATCCAGCCGATAAAACCGCATTTCAATTTCCTCTTGAAATGCGGCAATCGCCAGAACAGCAGCGCACACCGCCACCATGAAGGGCGTAACTGTAAAAGCGTAAACTGGGCCATTTAAAAAACGATATTCTACCCAATGTATATTACATACAAAAATCCCTGTAAAAGAGAGGATTGCCGCCCAAACAAGTGTCCTTTGCAGTCTTTTTTTCGTTTTTAAGCACTCCTCCACCGAAAACAGGCAACGTTTGAAATCAACGCTTATATCCCTTTATAAACGCATTCCGTATACCGGTATATCCATCATATTGTCCCTTTTATCATATGAAAAACAATCCGATACAATATGAGCGCTCTGTGAACACAATGTAAATGCGTGAGAAAAAGCGCCAGTGGAGGCGGTAACATGTATTCGCATGAGTACCACGCATCACGGCTTATCATTTACCAGATTCGTCCGTTGGGGGGGGGCTTCTCCGTCGACATGTCCGCTGGAATAAGTAGTCTCGCCAAATTGCTCCGCAAAGGCAGCAGGAAAGGTATTGTTCACACGCTGCACATTGGCGGCAAATGCTGTATCCCCTTCAGAAACATTAGGCAATGCATCCGCTTTCTGCTGTGTATCCACCAATGCGCCCGCTGGCACATATCGTCCAGCGGCTATGTGTATCCCCCCACTAACCATCGCGTGGTGCGAAATCGTACATCCTTCTTCAACGACAGCATTCAGCACCAGTGCACCAAATCCCACAAAAACGCGATCACCCAACATGCATGGTCCATGAATGACACAACCATGTCCACAGCTGACATGTTGTCCAATATAAATGGAATAGTTGTGCCCATCGTGTGAAATTTGCTTGCCGGCCAACCCATGCAGGATCACGCCGTCCTGTAGATTGGTATGCGCACCAATGTAAAACGGCGTGCCCTCATCCGCCCGCACACTGACATGGGGAGCAATAAAAACATTTGCACAAACAGTCACATCCCCAATCACGCTGGCAAAAGGCCCTACATAGGCACTAGGGTGTATGTGAGGTAACATGCTTTGCGGGCAATGCGGGGTAGCAGGATTGGGTCCAATAAAATTCATATTCTGCATATATTGATATTCCTTCCTTATTGGTGAACAGGAGGCACGGCGTTGGCACTCACGTATCCTTTGTAAAACGATTGACGGCGCTCTTCTGTTGAATCGAGAAGATTCTGAGGCCTGCGTCACCCTATGCTGTTTGGCTGCCTATCCTCATAATAACAGGCTGTGTATCCCATTTTCTTGCGCATTCCTTTGTAGCATTATACCACCAATTTGCAGGATGTGCAAAATCAAGTTTCAAAAAGGCCCGGTAAACATCTGTAATGTTCACCGGGCCTTTTTGCAAAAATCAAAAAACAATCAGCTATTCAACGATTTCCCTGCTTGCTCCAGAAAATCCTCTATATTGCTCTTGATAACCGTTACTTTCGGACCATAAATGACTTGGATTCCTGTGCCCCGCTTGATGACACCTGCGGCTCCGGATTGTTTCAAAATGGAATCCTCCACCTTGGATGCATCCGCGACCGTCACACGCAGACGTGTGGCGCAGCTATCCAGATTGCTAATATTCTCGGCTCCGCCCAGACCCTCTACGATCAACGCAGAAATCGCGTCATCGTCTTTGGCAGCTGCCTTTTTTCCTGTATCAGGAGAAGCGGAAGCATTTTTCGCATCCACGTCTTTACGCGTGTAAAGCTTCGTTTCCTCGTCGTCGTCCTCACGGCCCGGCGTCTTCAAGTTCCACTTTAGGATGAGGAAACGGAACAGGAAGAAATACACCGCAAAATAGGCAACACCAACAACGATTACCCATGGCCAACTTGTTTTGTCCGGCCCTTGCAGGACGCCAAACAGGGCAAGGTCAATCACGCCGCCGGAGAATGTCATGCCAACGCCGACTTGGAATATGTGCATGAGCATGTATGAAGCGCCTGCGAGAACGCAGTGGATACCATAAAGGACTGGCGCAACAAACAAAAACGTAAATTCAATCGGCTCTGTGATACCCGTCAAGAACGAGGTCAACGCTGCGGAAAGCAACAGGCCGCCGACAACTTTCTTCTTGCTGTCTTTAGCTGTTGTGAACATCGCCAATGCCGCACCCGGCAAACCAAACATCATCAGAGGGAATTTGCCGGACATGAAACGAGTGGCACTCACGCTGAAATGCTGCGTCCAATGGGGGTCGGCCAATTCGGCGAAGAAGATGTTCTGCGCGCCCTGAACGAGTTTGCCGTTGATGACCATGGAGCCGCCCACGCCTGTCTGCCAGAACGGCAGATAGAAGATGTGGTGCAGACCAAACGGAATCAGCGCGCGTTCGATGATGCCGTAGATGAATGTGCCGAAATATCCGGAACCCAGAACTGCGCCGCCCAACGCATAGATACCATTCTGGATAATCGGCCAGAGGAAGAACATGACCACGCCTACACCGATATACACAACGGTAGAGATGATGGGGACAAACCGCACGCCGCCAAAGAATGAGAGGACATCCGGCAGTTTGATTTTATAGAAGCGGTTGTGCAGTGCCGCAACACCAAGTCCAACGATAATACCGCCAAACACACCCATCTGAAGGGTGGTGATGCCAAGCACTGGTGCGATAGCACCCGAATGCACTGCTTTATCCAGAACTTTTCCGGTGCTGTCAATTTTGCCAAACAATTGCAGCATCGTGCTGATCGTCTGGTGCATCACCAAAAAGGCGATGCCACCGGCCAGCGCCGCCGTACCCTTTTCTTTTTCCGCCATGCCCAATGCCACACCCATGGCAAAAAGCAAAGCCAAGTTACTGAAAATGATACTGCCTGTATTGGCCATTAACGTGAAGATAACGTTTCCGATCGTCCCCGGGCCAAGCGCCCCCATTAAGTGGTAGGCCGTCAGTGTGGTCGTGTTGCTGAATGAAGAACCGATACCCAGCAGCAGACCGGCAACTGGCAATAACGCGATTGGCAGCATAAAGGATCGTCCTACACGCTGCAAGACACCAAAAGCTCCGCCTTGTTTCATTGCTTTCTCCCCTAGATTCTCTCTTTTTTACGTACACGCATTGAAACGCCATTAAAAGGAAATACATATTCTTGAATAAAATCCATTTTCAGGGTAAAAAAGGTCGACAGATTGCGCAGCTTTACTCTGATCTGCGCAACCGAATTTGCTCAATGAGAAAACCCTGACTTTTCCACCGTACCATGGATCTTATTCATTTATAAAAACACATCGCCCTGCTCGCTCGTCCCGGCACACGAATCTTCCCCACACCGGACGCACGTCAGATTTGATATGTAATAACGACCGTCTCACCTGCTTTGGTGTCACCAATCGATGTTTCAAAAGACTTGACTGCATCCATATTGGTAAGAATGATGGGCGTATAAGACGGGAAGCCTTTCTCCTCCAACAATTTGAGATTGACTTCCGCCAGCTTGTCACCCGCTTTAACCTTGTCACCCACTTTAACGAATGCGCGGAAGCCCTCACCTTTCAGCTCAACAGTGTTGATACCGATATGCACGAGGATATCCAAGCCGTCCTTGGTGTGAATGCCATAGGCATGGAGGGAATCCAGCACTTCTACGATCTCGCCGTCGACCGGTGACACCACAACATCCTCGCTCGGCAGGATAGCAACGCCATCGCCCAACATTTTTTGGGCAAACGCTTCGTCCGGTACTTCGCTCAGCGGCACGGCTTTGCCAGTTTGTGTTGCAACAAATTGGGTACTTTCGTTTTTCTTGCGGCCAAAATGAAACATGGTGCAAAATCCTTTCTTTCAAAGAGAACAGTTATAGATATGAAATCAAAATGTTTTTCGTAAAAATCATGAGAGAGTTGCCTGACGCAGCTTCTCCAGATCCAAAATCATAAAACAGACAGCCTCATCGTCAAATGACAGCCGGCAGGACTTTTCAACGCACGCGCATATCTGCTGTGCCAGTCCTGCGCTTTCGGAAAGAGTCTGCGTATACGCTTTCGGAAACGGAAATTTCAAGTGCGTCCCCCGCCGTATCATGTCCAACATATCGAACAATGTCTGCAAAAACACGCTTCGGCTGCTTGGTGTGCCAACCCCGCTGTGCTCAAGCAACTGCATCACTTCTTTATACAATTGGACAGACCGCATGGATTGATCAAACGGGCCATTCTTGCCGGCAGAGTGCAAGTGCAACGCAATAAACCCGATCTCCGCCTCGCCCACATTCACATGCAAGCGGGACTGAATCATCTGCACTACAGCACTGGCTACTTCATACTCACGTGTGTACAGGACAGCTATTTCATGGATAAAAGGATTTTCGATTGGCAATCCAAACCGCAAACGGTCGATGGCAAACTGGATATGGTCAAGCAGCGCATCATATAACTTGGGGTTTTCCACACCAAGCTGCTCTTTAGCCAGCGACACCAAATCATTGACCAGTTCTTCCACCGCGGCACGATCAGCTTGAATGGGTTTGATGTCCTTGTCGCCTGCCCAAAGCTTAAAAATCTGCCGGTTGGTCCCGTCATCAGAGACAATATCGCCAGCTTTTCGGCCAAAACCAATGCCTTTGGACATCAAAATAATCTGTTCTTTGGTTTTTTCATCGCAAGCCAACACAACGTTATTATTCATAGCGGTGACCACGCGATATTCCATGGCTTTCAGCCCTCAATCAATTTCAAAATGTCGTCCTTGACTTTTCCGACATCAGCTTCCCGTACTTTCGCGCGCACTTCCAGTACTTTCGATGGAGACACCGAGAGTTCATCCACGCCCATGGAGAGGAACGTTTCCGTCAGTGTAGGATCTGCACCCAACTCGCCGCAGATACCGACCCATGTACCATATTTATGCCCATTTTCCACCACGCGCTTGATGAGGCGCAGGATTGCTTTATGGTGCGGGTCATAAAAATTCTCCAACTCCTGATTCTGCCGGTCTACAGCCAACGTATACTGAGTGAGATCGTTGGTACCGATGCTAAAGAAGTCAACCTCTTTGGCCAGGTCATCACTGATAATGGCCGCAGCCGGCGTCTCGATCATGATACCGAGTTCCACATCTTCTGCAAATGCGACTTGCTCGGCCTTCAGGCCAGCTTTGACCTCTTCGACGACCTTCTTAATCTGCTGAACTTCTTCGACCGAGATAATCATGGGGAACATAATGCCCAGTTTACCGAATGCCGAAGCACGGAACAATGCGCGAAGCTGTGTTTTGAACACCTCCGGGCGCTGGAGACAAATGCGGATTGCACGGAAGCCCATCGCCGGGTTTTCCTCTTTGGGCAGTTCGAAATAGTCCACCTGCTTATCGGCGCCGATGTCCAGCGTGCGGATAATGACCAGCTTGCCTTCCATGGCCTCCAGTACCGCTTTATAAGCTGAGAACTGTTCTTCCTCAGTGGGGTAATCCGTGCTGTCCAGATACAAGAACTCACTGCGAAACAAGCCGATGCCGCTCGCGTCGTTTTCCAACACATATTCCAAATCGGGCACATGGCCAATATTGGCATAGACCCGGACTGACTGCCCGTCTTTGGTGATGTTCTCTTTGCCTTTCAGCTGATTAAGCATCTCCAAATGTCTGGCATGCTGGTCACGCAGCTTTTTCATCTGCTCCACAGTGGCGGCATCAGGCTCAAGATAGACCGCACCGGAGAAACCATCCACGATGGCCTCTTTGCCGTTGCAGCTCTCGTCGATCTGCCCATCAAGATGAATGACCGCCGGGATGCTCATCGTACGGGCCAAAATAGCGGTATGGGAATTGGTGGACCCTTGCAGGAGTGCAAATCCCAGCAGCTTCTCTTTGTCCATCTGCACGGTCTCACTCGGCATGAGATCATCCGCCACGACAATGACCGGTTCATCGGAGTCGATCAAATTACTATCCGCATGAGAAAGCAGCGTAGAAATCAATTTTTCAGAAACATCACGCACATCAGTGGCGCGCCCGCGCAGATACTCGTTTTCCATAGCGGCAAACATTTCAGCGAAACGGTCGGCCGTCTGCCCTACCGCAAATTCGGCGTTTACCCGTTCCTTTTTAATGATATCGACAACGGAATCTTCATAATCAAGGTCTTCAAGCATCATCTGATGTGCTTCGAAAATCGCGGCCTCATGTTCACCGGCCTCGTGCAATGCCTTTTCGTAAAGTGCTTTCAAGCTGTTGACTGCGCGCGCTTTGGCTTCGTGGTAGCGCGCAATTTCTCCATCCGTATCCTCAATATGGTGACGTTTGAGGGTAAGCTGCGTGCGCTTGTAATAGTACAGCTTTCCAAACGCAATTCCACCGGAGATTGCTTTGCCTTTCAGTATATCCATTGTATCCCCCTACCGACATCTTGATGCAGCCCATTCGAGCCGCTGTTATGTACAGACGACTTTTACAGATTGGCTTCCAAAAACGCCTGAAACGCTTCTGCTGCTGCCGCTTCATCGGCGCCGTCGATTTCAAGGGTCAGCGTATCCCCTTGCTTCGCAGCAAGCCCCATAATGGAAAACAAGCGGCGTGCGTCTGCCGACTTACCGTCTTTTTTCAAAGTAATCTTAGAAGAGAATTCTGCCGCCTTTTTCACAAGCAGACCGGCCGGACGTGCATGGATGCCCGCGCTGTCTTTAATAACATACTGGATTTCTTTCATAGTATAACCCTCCGTTTTGCAAATAAAATTGGCACCAACATTTAGCCCGGTAAAGCCAAAATGCTGATGCCTGATCGAATCAGTAACACGCATGTTTATTGATAATGTCTATAT
>NZ_JBDNLG010000042.1:0-22992 GCF_047718355.1 Ethanoligenens sp. | reverse complement strand
AACTTATGCTCTCAAAGTTTGACAGAACTAACTTATCAGCACTGTAATGCGTGCAAAATCGCCGGCTAGCACCGATGCTGAGCGAAACAACAACAATTGGATCTATTTGTTTGAAAATGCTAACAAATGGGCTATGAGATGTCCACCACGCACAGGAATGCTTTCATTCCGGTCTGCGTTTCAAGATAGATTCATTCGTCAACCCGGTGCTTGCCGGGTAGTTTAGACAGGAAACACAGATGAAGGGGAGAAAAATGGAACCTAAAAAACAGATGATATGGCCGAAGATCCTATTGGCAACGGCCCTGGCAGCAACCATTTCGTCTCAGGTAACCGGCTGCAAAAAATCGCCCGCAAAGGCCGCCGTCAGCGCTCAACCCAGCTCCAGTGAACACGCGGTTTCCAGCGACACATCCAGCACCGAATCCGCTGTTTCCGGCGACATGTCCAGTATGCCGGACGCGGCTTCCACACCGGACACCGCCGTTGCGTCTTCGGTCAGCCAAAGTGCGAAAACCAGCTCCAAAAGCACGGCGACAAACAGTACGGCCGCCGCAAACAACACGACGACTGCCAACAACAACGCCGCGAACAACACTGTTGCCGCAAACACCACCGCAAACGGCACACCTGCCGCACCCGCAAGTTCGGCCGCGCCGGTGAGCTCTGCTCCAGCGGTGGTTTCCACTGTGCAGAGAACCTATAAAGCGGACGGCATCTACACCGCCAGCGGCGACAAAGGGTATCGCGATGTGGTCACCGTTTCCGTTACCATCACGAACGACCGCATTGCCAGCGTCACGATCGATTCCTACCAGGATGACGAGGCTTATGTGTCTCAGGTTAAGAAATATGTTCTGCAACGGTTCGTCAATCAGCAGAGCGCCAATGTGACGGGCGTATCGGGCGCGACCTACTCCTCTAACGCCGTGAAGAGTGCAGTGGCAAATGCACTGGCGAAAGCGAAAGCATAAACCGATGATCAGAAAATTATTTAACCGAATGACGGCGCCGGCCGCCCATGAGGCAACAATTTTTTCAATGGACACCGTGATGTATCTGAGCGCCTACGGCGCCGGCGCAAAGGATGCGGTTGCGGCAGGCATCAAGATCATCGACCGCCTCAATCTGCTGCTGTCCCTTTACGACCCGAAAAGCGATTTTTCTCGTTTGAACGCGGCCGCTTCGGGAGCCGAAGTAAAGCTGCTGGAGGACACCGCCGACGTCGTGCGTCAGGCGCTTTATTTCGCATGGCTGACGGAAGGGGCGTTTAACCCGGCTATCGCGCCGCTGGCGATGCTTTGGCAGGCTGGCAGCGGCGCAGAAACCATACCGGACCCGGAGAATATTCGCCGGGCGCTCGCGCTTTGCGACTACAATGCGGTGGAATACCGCGGCGGCAATCGGTTTGTCGTGCACAAAAACGGCGTCAAGCTGGATCTGGGCGGCATTGCAAAAGGCTTTGCATCCCAAAAGGTGATGGAGCAGATGAGAGCCTTGGGCATTCGTTCCGCATACATATCGCTTGGCGGCAATGTCGCTGTGCTGGGGAAGCGGCCGGACGGCTGCGACTGGCCGATTGGAATTGCGGATGTCGACCATCCCGATGATTATTTCGGCATCGTGCACGTGCGTGATGCCTATGTGATTACCTCAGGAGATTACGAGCGCTATTTTGAGCAGGGCGGCGTGCGCTATCATCATCTGCTCGATGCGCGGACAGGCTACCCGCTGCGCAGCGGGCTGCGGTCGGTTTCGGTGATCGCTGACAATGGCACGCGAGCCGATGCGCTTTCCACCGCGCTGTTTTCCATGGGTCTGGAAAAAGGACTGGACTTTCAGCGGCAGGCGGGAAATTTTGAAGCTGTTTTTGTAACGGACCAAAAGAACGTGGTATGCACGTCGGGTATCTCCGATAAATTTGAATTTCAGGGAACAGAAAAAGGATATACCTTCCCATAACAGGACCATGCCGTCCGCACGCGGACACATGGCGCACCGGATTGACTGATGCTCGCCCGGCGGATACGGCGCACGAGCTGCACGGAGACGGATTCCGCTTTGAAAATACAAGGATAATTTACAAAGAAAGAAGATGGAAGAAAATGAACACAGGAAACAAAACCAGTCTGGCACAGACGCTTCACAAAAAAATTTTGGCAGCCGCTTTGGCTCTGGCAGTTGCGATTGCCCTGCCGGTCACAGCGTTTGCCGACGGCAGCTCCAGTTCGGGCACAAAAAGCAACTCTTCTGATTTTGTCATTGAGCAGGGTGTGCTGAAGCAGTACACCGGTGCGGATAGCACAGTGGTCATTCCGGCCGGGGTGACATCCATTGGAAGCAGCGCCTTTTATAAAAATCAAACAGTAGCCAGCATCGTTTTACCCGAGGGCGTAATCAGTATTGGCGATTATGCGTTTTCGCAGTGCGTGAACCTAAAAACAATCAGTCTTCCCTCTACGCTGACCAGCATAGGCGATTTCCAGTTCTGGGGAGACAGCAAACTGACTAACGTCGTCTTGCCCGCCGGTCTTACCGATTTGGCGCGCGGTTCGTTTGAAGATTGCACGAGCCTTACGAGCATTACCATCCCCAATGGTATCACGGAGCTGCGTTCGTGGATGTTTTGGGGGTGCACGTCCTTGAGTACGATCAATCTGCCGTCTACACTGACCAAGGTCGACGGCGGAGCGTTTGCACAGACACCTTGGCAAAAAAGTCATTACGGGGATTACGTCGTGATGTTCGGGGCGCTGATCGGTTATCAGGGCGACGACACGGTACTTACCATTCCTTCCGGCGTGACCAGCCTGGGAGATTCCGTATTTGAAGGCAATGAAAAAATCACCAGTGTAACCATTCCTTCCGGTGTGGAATCCATCGGCCGCTTTACGTTTAACGGGTGCAAAAATCTGCGTACAATCAACTTTCCCTCCACGTTGACCAGTCTGGGGGACGGTGTCTTCACGGAGACGCTCTGGTACGATGCCCAGCCTGATTTTGTTGTGGTCAATCATATTCTGGTGGATTATAAAGGTTCCGATACGGAAATTACAATTCCCAGTGGTACCACCGCCCTTAACACCACCTTGTTTTATGGCACAAAGGCCACCAAAATTGTCATTCCGGAAGGCGTCACTAAGATTGGCAGCTATGCACTTTGCGACAGTGAAACCCTGACCAGTGTGAACATTCCCGCCAGCGTGCAGGATATCGGCATTTCCGCCTTTTCGGACGACCCCAATCTGACGCTCACCGTAGTTCCGGGCACATTCGGGGAGGAATTTGCACAGCTCAGCAGCATAAAATATGTCTCCGCTCCGGCGGCTCCCGAAAGCACCGTGTCGGATGCTACGTCGCAAGAGGCGATGGTTTCTGACACAGCGCAAGCCGACAAAGCGGCGCCTGAAACAGTTGATAGCACGGTGGTGAAAAACCCAGAAACCGGGTTTGCATCGGGCACCGTATCACTGTACGGGCTCATCGGGATAGCGAGTGCGGCTGTTTTCACGGCTGTGCTACGCAAACGCAAATAACGGGATGTGCCACAGACCGGCATTACGTTCTTTTTACTGAAACGTAATTTCGATATTCGGAGGATGTTACGTCTATGCTTTTACTGGTTCCCGTTGTGGTGATCACAGCGCTGTCTCTTTTGTGCAGCGGTTCTATTCAGCGTCATCCGGCACTCTGGTATTTTTTGTCCGGTGTGATTGCAGTGTTGACGTCCATATCTGTGGTATATCATGATCTGACCCGGACGCTTGCTCCGGGCGTGCTGGGCATCCTTCAGACTGTTTCGTTTAACGGGTATCTTTCGTTTGCGTTCTTCATTCTGGTGATGTTTGCTGGCGCTTTGAACCCCAGACGGAAGGGAGTACAGCGCCTGCTGCGCATCCGCGCACAGCTGTCGATTATCGCCTGCATTCTGGTTTTGCCACATGTGGTTCTTTACCTGATCAACATCATTTCGTCGCTGCACTTTATCTTAAATATGCGGGGCAAGGTTTTGGCGCTCTATGCGGGTTACCTGCTTGCAGGAGTAGCCGCGTTTGCGGTGATGCTGCCGCTCTTTATCACATCCTTCAAAAAAATCCGTCAAAAGATGCGCGCAATCTCGTGGAAAAAGCTGCAAAAATGGGCGTATCTATTTTATGTTTTGATTTTTGCGCATGCCATTTGTGTCGTCCTTTTGTCATCAGACAGCAATTGGCTGCGGTTGGGCCTGTATACGGTTTTGTTGGCCGCATATCTAATTTGCAAATGGAACAAGAGCCGGGTTGTACGCAAATACAAACACAGCCCAAGTTGAATCTCTCAGGAAAAAAGACCTAATAAAACCACCTTCGGTTATAGGATAAAATCTATAACCGAAGGTGGTTTTTGCGATTCTCATTTTTGCTGGCAACAAGCTAATTGGTAATTACAACTTGCAGCAAAAGACTTGCTTTGATCATAACACACCCAGTGAAATGTAGAGAAGACGAGGCCGCCCGTCTCAATTCTTCCTTTTCGCTTTGAAAACGCGAAGGGATAGAGCGGCTATGCCAACCATCACAACAATCGGAACGACAGGTGCAGCCTCTCCGCTTCCTGTATAAGGGTTGGCGGCCTTTGTATCGGTTGAAGCATTGGAAGACGCGATGCTGCCGGTCGCGGAACCTGTTGCAGAAACTCCACCTGTTCCCGTCGAAGTAGAACTGCTGGAGTTACTTGAAACGTCCGAATTGCTGGAACTACTGGAGTTACTTGATACGCCCGAATTGTTGGAACTGCCGGAGTTACTAGAACTGCTCGAATTGCTGGAACTGTTCAGCGCCGCATATGCATTTTCCGCCGCAATCAGTGTGTTGTAATTCGATACTTGAGCTTGCTGTGATAAAGGCAATGCATTATAAGCCGTGCGTGCGTTGATAATGGCATCATGAGAAGCCGTTGTATTCTGCACCGTGCCAATAGCGTTGATAAGATCCACTACATTTTGGACCGCATCTTCCACCAAAACCGTGGTCGGTTGGTTTTGTGTGGAAGACGTATTGTATCCGTCACTGGCAGCGACATAATATTGCAGCGTATTACTTGTTAAGAATGCCGAATCCAACGTTGCAGACCAAGTAGTACCGCTACCTTGTGTCATGCTCAACGGGGTGAAAGGAGTATTTGCTCCGGTATCTGTACGATAATACAAGGAAACAGAAGAAACCTGTGTGTTATCGGTAACGGTTGCGGAAATGTTTGCACTGGACTGGTATTTGATGGTGGAATCGGATACATTGGAAATAGAGGGGGCGGTCGTATCTCCGCTGTATTGTTCGGGGTCAACCAGACCGGGTGTCAACGGTGCGGCCTGCATAAATGGTGTCATCGCGGTACCGGCGGCCGGAACACGCAGCCGCACACAACCCCCTGAAACATCGCTGGATGTGTAATAATAAGATGAAATTTCATTTCCGTTTTTGTCTTGCAGAATAATACCATCAGCGGAGTTTCCCCATCCGTTGGCGCCTTGCACGACAAAAACGGGGATATTGGCCGGAATCCCCAACGTGTTTCTGACGTCTGTTGTAGAAAAGTTGGCTGCGCTGCCAAGCGAAACCGATGAGCTGGGCACGCGCTTGTCCCACAAAATTGCTGCGGAGTGCGCCGGGATAGTTATACCCGTTTTGGAAGTTCCATCTGCGGTGACCGTCAGCAGTTTACGGCTGGAGGAGGTGGAACCAGAAGCGGTAGCACTGGAATCATAATACAGGTTACAACTGTTATTGATATCAACCGGACTATTTGAGCTGTTGTAGAGCTCTACATATTCCATGATTTGATTGCTGCCTGCGTCTGGGTACATGGCCGAACGATTGATATCGTTCGGGTTGATGGCACTTATAAATACAGGCATGGTGGAGGAGCCGGCGCCACTTTGCGCTGGTGCATTCGCTGCGGAAACCGGCTGACCGCTGATCCATCCAGCCCGACTTGCATAATTCTGTGCGATTTGCGCATCTGACAGAGCGTTGCTTTCGATGTCTGCATACGCGATGTTGCCATTAAAGGGAGAAGTCGGCTCGCCATATGCCGGATAAGGATTACCACCCAGCTGCATGGGCACTTCTAAATTTTGCAGCACGGTACCATTCAGGTCTGCACTGGTTTGGATAAGTTGGCCATTTAGATAAACACGAAGTTTGTCTCCGTCATAAGTTTCGGTAAGGTTGTAGTATTGCCCTACTTTCAACGCGCCGGCTGTCAGTGTCTTGTATCCGCCTTTGATATATGCCGTGCCTGTCACGGTGCCGTTTGCACTCGCTGCCAGGCCAAAACCGGCGGTTTCCAGGTTATCCATAATGTATTGGGACTGCAGAGTGTTCATTTTAAACACAACATCTAATGTAAACGCGTGGCTAACCATTGCGCGCTGCGTGTCGTTTAAGTAATAGTTCACCGCATTGTATCGCCCGTCCAACGCGATAACTTTACGGCCAATGCTTGGGTCGGTTACAATATGCGGTGTGCCGTAATTCTTCGCCTGCGTATGGAACGAAGACTGGTCGTTCGCCGTACCATCTGACAAATCGACTTTTAAAACACTCTGGCCCGCTTGGCTATCTGCGGGGGTAGTCAGTGTGGTTGTCAATGGCGTGCTCTGCAAGCCAAAAGATTCCGCCGCATATACACTGATTTTGTAGGTGTGTCCGGGTATCAGGCCGGAAATGGTCATGGACTGAGTGGACGACATTTTATTGATGTTTAAATAAAAATCCGAAGGAACGGTGAGGTCGGCCGCCGTTGCACCAGTTGCCGTATCCACTGCCTTGGCTTCATACGAATAAACAAAATCACTGTCCTGTGCAGAATTGAAGTTCAGTGTAGCAAGGGTTGGGCTGACATTCGCCAGGGAAATCGTGGTGCCCGCGGCAAAACTGGGGGCGGTGCGGCTCTGGGTGCGTGCATCGGTGTAAGCAAATTTGCTTTTATCACCGAACGGCGCATTGATGACCCAGTCATTTTTGATCGGTTGATTGTTGTGGAAATCATAGCGTTGGATATCCACCTGACTGCTGCTCACATTCAGCAAAAGGCCATTGGCAAAATCGTATTTATCAGGGATATAATTGATGTTGGGCATACCGCCAACATAGTATAATACGCCAGTGCCGACACTGGTATAATCTTTCTGGTAGATACTGCGTTCATCGGCGAGTGGGGAATGTGTGTGCCCCGAAAACTCAACGACCTGCGGATAATTTTTTAGCACACTGTCCAGTGCAGCGGTTTCCTGGTCACTGGAAATCAGGGTGTTATATACCGGCTGATGGAATGCGACGAAAATCGGCTTGGTGGGGTCCGCTTTAACAGCGGCATCCAATTGCTGCTTTAACCAGTCCAGAGACGGTTGAGTGAAATCGCCGGCAAAATCGCCGCCCTCGGTGCTCAAGCCAATGAAATAATACCCATTGACTACTTCCACATTGTTGTTAGAATTGGAACCGTTGTTTACGGTTGTCGTGGTGAAGTTGCTGCTTTGATTCATGCAGGCAATGAAATTGGTCCGCTCTTGATCGGCTGTCCCCAGTCCGTTCCACGTCAGGTAATAATCATGGTTACCCATGGTTGCCAGAATCTGCGGCGCTGTTTTGGGGTCGTTGAATATCTCACTGAAAATTTGCGCGAAGACTGCGTATCCGCCCGGCTGTGCATGATCGGCAATATCGCCGTCCAGCACCAACAAGGTGATTCCTTGCTGCTTGTAGTAGTTGAGAGCATTGCGCAGATGAGTCTCACGCTCTGCGTCATTGATGTCGTCGCCGCCCACTGTATTCTGATCTACTGCCAGATGCAGATCGCTTAGTACGCCCACCTTTAGATTGCCCGCCGTATTACCGGCTCCGCTGGAAGAAGCTCCGGACGAGCTACCGGAACTGGAGGGTAAACTGCCGGAAGAGGTACTTGACGAACCGGATGAAGGATTCATAAAGGCATTGTAGTCTTTTGCCGCTTGATCCGCACTGATGGCGCTTCCTTCAAGATTGGCATAAGCAATTTTTCCTTTAAAGATATTGGTAGCCGTGCCGGTGGTGGTCGGGTTTCCTCCCAGACACATAGCAACGGCTGTATTATAGGCAACAGACCCGCTCAAACCCGTGATGCTGTTGGCCAACTGCCCGTTCAAATAAACATCCAACTCACTGCCATTGTACGTGACGGTCTGGTAATAATACTGACCATACTGGATGGCGGGGCCGTTGTCGGCATACTTTCCGCCGATGCGGGCGTAACCCTTGCTAAGCCATGTACTGTTGGTACTGTTGTTGTATTCAATACCAATGCCGCCGCTTTCCATATTCTCGAAGATGCCTTCGGCCTGTGGCGTGGTCATGCTGTCCATATTAAACATGGCTTCCATCGTAAACTGGTTGGTGATGGCGGATAACTGCGTACTGTTGAGTGCATAGTTAATATAGCTGCTGCCATCCAGCGACAGAACATTCCGTTGAAGGGCACTATCATACACGACCTGGGGATTGCCCTGTGCGGTGGCCACCGTATGGTAGGAAGATTGGTCATTCCATGTCTTGTCTTGAAAATCCACCTGTAGAATACTGCCTGCGGTTGATGGTGATGATGGTGTGCTGTCTGCGGATGCATATTGTGCGATACCGAACGAGAATGCAACTACACTGCAGGAAAGCACTGCCGCCAGGATACGTTTTGCCTTGGGAAATTGACATTGTGGCATACTAATTTCCTCCTCTTAACTTTCTCCTCAAGTCGATTTTCTATTTTTGGCCATCAGAAACACTAAAATGGCTTTTTCTGACGAGCAAAAGAGACAAATACGTTTTTTGGTTTTTCTTTTACGGATAATACCGGAATCAATTTTGCACCGATATATGCGATCAACGGAACCGTCAAAATCACACCGATACTGCCCGAAAGGCTCTCAATCACTTCGATACCGATCCAGGGGGTATTCAACAGCTGATTGTATGGGATGTTATTGGATACGATCAGCAATAGCTCCATCATGGAGGAGCCTGCAAACGCTAAAATCAACGTATTTGCCATCGTACCCACCATATCGCGCCCGATGTTCATTCCGGATGCAAACAAGGCATGGGTGCCCATGTCAGGAGCATGCCGGTTCAACTCATCCATGGAGGAGGCAATAGAGACAGCAATATCAATGATGGCGCCCAGGGCGGCAATGATGATGCCGCCAAACAGGACGCCTCCTACCTGTATTTTGGCAAGGCCAGAAAGCTGAATAAGTGTCTCGGATTCCGGCGAATTAAACCCATTCAAATGCATCAAAGCACCGGAAAGCACCGCAATTCCGGCAGAAAACAGCACCCCTGCAAGAGTCCCGATGATTGCAGTCCATGTTTTGCGGCTGAATCCACTTAAAAAAATCATGCTGACTAACGTGATATAGCCCGCAATGATGAGTGCCATCAACAACGGAGAAGCGCCCCGCAGTACCGATGGAATATAGATGAACAAGATGCACAAGAAGCTAACGACCAAACTGGCTGCTGAACGTATCCCGCGTCGTCCGCCCACAATGCTTAAAACAATGAAAAACAAGATGATCAATGCATAAATATACGGGGCGCGGTAATATGAGAAAACCGCCACGTCGGGTTTTTGCTCTAAGCCGCTGACACGGACAACCAGCGTTCCCCCTTGCGTTGCTACAACATTGCTGTAATTGCTCAAATAGTTTTTAATCGTGAGGACGTTGCTTTGGTACTTCCCGCTGTCAATGCGAATTTGAAGCATCTGTGTTCCATTTTGATATCCCGTGTCCGGGTCTTTCTTCAGAGACTGTTGCGTTATCTTTAAAACCGTAGCGTGCTCATACTGCACCTGCATGCTGCCCGCCTGTCCAAGACCTTTCGCGACGTTTGTACGATTGAGTAATACGACCAGCAAAACAAAAAAGCCGGTCAGAATGGCAATCACAGTGCCTTTCTGCAGCGCAACATATTTATCTCGTTTTATATTCTGTTTCAATATTCTCACCACATCTGCTTTAGGTTTAAGAACCAGCTATTTTTCTGTTGATTCCATATATCAACATCTATTGTATATCTAATTCTTGTCCAAAAAAGAGCAGAAATGAATGAGGCTTGTAATATTTGTGTAAAACACACGAACAGGTGCAGGGCTGGATTGGAAGATCGTTGCGGGCATCCTACACTTCAGATCATTGCTGGCCGGCGGCCGGCTGTTATACAGCAAAAGAATCTCCCGCCGTCGATTTCAGATAAGCCGGGTATAATCTGCACTCACATAGAGGGGAAATCCATTTCGTCCGGCAAAACGCTGTAGGCCGGGGTCCTCCCTGTTTGACAGGAGAAGGACCTGAAGACCCACAGCGCGCAGACTCCGCAGCGTCCGTTTTAGATGGGCTGCCTGAAAAAAGCGGACAGGCCGGTAATATGACCCGGGCAGCGGCAAAAGGTTTTCGCAGGTGAATCCGTCGACAAGGCTAGCCGTGTGGCGGTGCAGGCCAAGCAGACCGTTGTTCTGTACAAGCAGGCACCCGGGGAAGTGCCTACGCAGCGTTTTCAGAAAGAGCAGAAGCGCCTCGACGGTTTGTGCGCGGTTTTCTGCTGTAAACGGCAGATATTCCAAATCTGCCGCGGTATCAAGAAAGAGGCCATCGTATTGCTGCAGCAACATTTCCGCCTGACGGAGAAGCAGCGTCCGCACTGTGTCCGACTCCAGCCTGACGATACGGTTCCGATAGGCTTCGTTTTGCATCGGGCTGCCATTTTGCCAGAGAAAATCCGTTTCGTGCAGGGTACGGAACATCGGCATGTGCGGACCGACCTCCAGGATGCTCAGATATGCCAGTACGGCCGCGCCCTGCGAACGCATGGCGCGCACGCCGGCCTCGTCGTGACCCGCGGGCTCTGCAATCACAATATCATACGGCGCAAGCTGTTCCTCGTTTCCCTGCCCGTAATAGACGACAAAGCGGCGCGCATCGAAAAACCGGGCCCTGCGGTCAATCATGCGTCGCTCCATTGCGGGTGGTGCGCTTCTGGTACTCTGTATATACAAAGCAGTGCTCACAGTCGTCTCCGTGCCCGGAGCAGTTTACCTTGCCGTTTTCCCAGCACCGGGGATTTTCCGAGTGGTAGGCCGGGCAATTCAGGCACACTTGTTTGGGAGAACCGCGCATCTTGTGGCAGGGAATCAGCGAACCATCGTACCCCGCAGCGACCGTTTCTGCTTTTTCGATCCAACTTAACAAGGCGCGGACGACTTTTTCATTCAACTGTGTGCCTGCCGCGATGCGAATCTGGTTTTCCGCGTCCTCAAACGGGAGCGCCGGGCGGTATTCACGGGAGATCAGCTTGGCGGTAAACGTCTGCACCGCGAAAAGAATTTGCGCCCCGAGCGGGATCTCCTCCCCTTTTAACCCGTCAGGATAGCCGTAGCCATCTACACGCTCGTGATGATGCCGTATATACGAAGCAATCCTTGGATTTTGAATAGTGGCCTCGATGATTGCCGCCCCGGCTGTCGCGTGGTATTGCATTTTTGCAGACTCGGTGTCCGTATATTTCCCGCGTTTGCGCACAATGTCCTCCGAAATGCCCACGATGCCGATGTTACTCAGATAGGCGGCAAGCGCGATTTCACGGCAATCCTGCTCACTCAGACCCATCTCCACTGCGGTGGCAAATGCATAGCGTTCCATCAGCTCGCTTCTTCCCACAGTGCTCGGGCGCAGATTATCGGCCAACTGGGCAATCAGCTTCAACATCTCGATATAGGTATGAGAGGCACGATCCAACTCTTCCTGACTCTGATACAGATCGGAACTGCGACGCGCCATCAGCTGCAGCACTTTGCTTTGATAATCCCGCAGGGTGAAAGGCGCCGTATACCAGAGTGCCAGAAAGCGGCGATCTGTTTCGGACGGAATCTTTTGCAGCACGAGGGTTTGCGCGCCGATTGCCGTAAGGCCGAGCGGAAATCCCGCAACCACGGCCTCCTCATTTCGGGTGCTGTAAGTTTCCTGTTCGCCTAACAGCCGGTCGAGATAAGGGAGAAGCGCTTCGTCTTTCCGGATGGTCTCCTGTTTTTCCGCATCGGGCCCATATAAGGCATCAATCCGCAAACGCCCGTTCTGCCCGGATACCAGCATACCTCCGTCTGCATCAAGGCTGCGCTGTGTCAGGTCCAGCATCCAAGGGAAAAGGGCCGGGCGGTGTGTAACAAAATGGGAAATGTTACGTACTGCCTGCTGGGAAATGGAAGATGCGGATACCTGTTCGGAGAGCGTGTCCACCACATGCAGCGTGCCCATGACCACCCGAAGCATTTCCGGCAGAGCGGCAAGCAGCCGTTCTGTACGACGTGGGAGCGTCTTCAGCGGTCCGGCCACTAAGCAGTGTTTCTCATCTACCGGTATGAAGTACAGCGGCACGTTTCCCACTCTCAGAAATTGCGGAGTTTGGGGGATTATTTCGGAGGGAAGGGTGGCGGGCAGAAAATACGTTTCCTTCTGATAGGGCAGCAGATGAGAATATCCGATGTTCAGCCGGGCGACCTCGATGTTTTCCTCTTTGACAGCTTTCAGAATGAACACGCCGTGCCGGCCGTCTTTCCTGTATGCCGCATAAGACGGTGCCGCAAACCATCCCTGCAGTGCATCCAGCACGTGCAGGAGATTGCGCTCAAAGCCGTCCTCCGGCTGAAAAGAGCGGAGCAGGCTAAAGAGCATCTGCTCCCTGTCCGCTAAAAAATGCGCTTTGGAGCGGCTGACGGCCAGAAAGACCAGAAAGAGCAGCGCGGCAAGAGCCGCGATGGCAAAAGCCCAATCAATGAAAGGCGGCGAAATAAAACGGCCGGCCGCCGATAGTATGGTTGTCATCGTTCATTACCTCCCGTGTGGTGTGGGGTGTTTACAGCGATTCTCTTCCAGAGGTGCCTGTCGCGGCAAAGCCGGCGTTTTTTTGTTCGTCCAGGAAAGACGTGTCGCCTTCCCAATCCCTTTCATGCACCGCGATATATTGTGTCAGCTGTTTAATCTGATCGTTCATTACGGAGATTGTGACCGAATCGCGGAAGGTGATGAACATCAGGATCAAAATGGCGGCTAAGAAAAGCAGTGCGGGGGGGTAGTCGATTCCGCAAAGGCGGGCGACAGGGTCCAGTATCCCGGGAAAAACGGAAAAAATCAGCACGACCACCGACGCAATCAGCCATTTGATCGAATTGCGCTCACTGATCTGTTTGCGAACCAGCAGATGGAACACACTGATAAAGTAAAACAATCCGAGAACCAGAATAATGGTGCGTAAGACGATGCTCATAATTCATTTCTCCTCTCTGAAATATTCCCGCAGCAGAACGACCGTTGTGCTGATGAAAATATTGATGACATACGCAACGGGTTTTAACCCGGAGTGCATCGTTTCGCCGTGCAGGCGCGGACGGATATTCACAGGGACCTCTTTCACCCGGTATTTTTTATGCAGCATCTTGATGAGGAGATTGGCATCCGGATAGTCAGCCGGAAAATTGGATGTAACGGCGTAATATTGAAGCGTCCGCTGCGAAAGGCGCTTGAAACCGGATGTGGGGTCCGTTATAGAAACACCCGTCAGGAAGCGGATCATCAAACGCATCATCCGAATGGCAATCATTTTGAGGCCGCCCGCCTGATATTCACTCTTTTGCAGGAACCGCGAACCGATGACGATGTCCGCGTCACCTGCCGCCAGCAGGGCACGGATATAGGCCGGGTCATGCTGCCCATCCGCATCGAACTGCACGACGAACGTGTAGCCATTTCTCACGGCATACTGGAAGCCTGTTTGCAGGGCGGCACCATAACCCAGATTGAATATATGGGATATCATTTGTACGCCGGGGATACGCTCCACACACGCGCGCGTCCCGTCGGTCGAGCCGTCGTTCACCACGAGGATATCAAGTTCGAAGTCCTGCTTGAGGAGATCTTCCAATACGGTTTGGATATTTTCCTCCTCATTATGTGCCGGGATGATAATTAAACCGTTTTTCATGTTTCTCCCTCCCCTATGCCCGCCGCCGTGTGCACGCCTTTAGGGATGCACCGTAGACTGCACACGCGGTCAGCGCCCCACAAAAGGCAAACAGTATTTTGGCTGGAAAAGCCGCATTGTGAAAACGAAAATTCCACAGGACGAGACAAAGTATACAGATCGCCAGCATGGCCAAATTGGCAAGGCCGGCGGTGAGAAGCTTGGGCAGGCCTGCCCGGAGCTGCGTCCCCATCCGGAAGTGGAGCAGCAACAGCGCCACCGTCAATATCGAAGCCAACGCACTGCCGTATCCGATGCTGTAAACGCCCCATATGCGGACAAACAGCAGATCCACTGCGATGTTAACCACAGCTGTCGTCAGGTAAATCCATACGGCGGGGCGTGTCCGGTTCGCCGCGATGATGTAGCGAATCATGACTGCACTGAAGCTTTGTCCAAGGATGGTCAGCGCGTATCCGCCAAGGATGCTCGCCGTAATTCGGACAGAGGCGGCACCAAAGCTGCCGTGCTCAAACACGATGGTAACGATTGGCACACGCAGCACAAACAGCGCGATGAGAATGGGAATGTTCAGCAAGAGCGTATAATAGACGGCTTTGCCCAGCAGGGCCTGCGCTCTTTCCGGATCAGCGGATACAGCCCTGGAAAGCTGCGGGAACACGACAAGCATCACCGCCGAGGCAAACACCCACACAGGAAACTGTGCGATGCGATAAGCGTAGTTCAGCGCCGCAACACTGCCTTCCCCCGCCTGTGAAAACAAGAAACGTTCTACATACATCACCCCCTGCGAAAACAACAGGATGAGGACGTAATCAAACGAGAGCCGCAGTGTGCCGTACGCTTCGCAAAAAGCGCCCGCCCGGAATGGTGCGGCGGGCTGCCGGTCTCCGGAGGTTATAACCAGAACCCCTATGTAAAGCGCTACAATTGCCTCGGCGGCCAGCACGCAGACGGCAATGATGTATACGCCTGTTTCGATGGGTACGCGCAGAGCCAGACACCCTGCAATACCGGCCAGAAACAACCCGTTGAACAGCACCGGGGCAAATGCGTTGCCGAGATACCGCGCACGCACCTGCAGCACGGAAAGACCGACGGCTGCGAGTGGATACAGGAGCACCGTGGGCAGCATAATGAGCAGCAGCCGGGTGCAGGAGGCTTTGATTGCCGCTGGGAAACCGGCCCCCACCCAGGCGACAACCTGTCCTCCGAACCCGAAGAGCAGCACCGCCAGTATGACCATTACGCCCGAAACAAGAAGATTGATGGCGATGACCAAATTCCGCAGTCCGGCAGGCTTATCTTGATGGAGCCGGGCAAACAGGGGGACACAGCTGACCCCGACAGCGGCGGCAACGAGGTTGTTGCCCACCATATCGGGAATGAAAAATGCCAGCGTGAACGCATCTGCCTGTGCGGAGGTGCCCAAATAGGCGGCCAGAATAATGTCCTTGAACAGCGCTACCGCAGCCAAAAGGATATTGATGAACACGACCGCCAGAATGGAGCGGTTCCTGACCACGGGTGCTATCCATTTTTTCCATTGTGTTTTCACATGGCACCCCACTCCTCAATTACGCTTACAACGAGGACAGCTCTACCGACGGGTACGGCTTGTCCCTTAACAGCTCGCGGACGGGCACGAACGAAAAAGTTTGGAGCAGCTTTTCCACTTTTTCAAGGTTATGACCGATATGGTAATAGTGTGAGAGCTGCACGAGCGGCGGTACCCGCAGCCTTGGCTGCTCGGTATCCACCTCCCATGGGTGAACGTACACCATACCTTCCCGCCGTTTGTTTACCGCCTTCAGGCAATGCCGGATCACCGGCAGCGGCATGGCCCGCAGATAAAATCCGCCGGAAAACGGCATTACCAGCTTCCCGCAGGTATAAGTAGTAGGCGGAAATTCCAGCAGTCGGAAAGCCTTTCCGTTTTGCGCAGGGTGAAATGGGAAAACCGGAGCGCCCTGGATGCCGGAAAGATAAGTTTTGAACGGCTGAATGCTGGAATCGTAATGAAATCCTTCTTCCTCCAGCACGCGCAGAGCCCACAGCGTATCTTTCGAAATCGACCACGTGGACGCGCGGAAGCTCTCCACCGGCTGTCCGATGATATCTTCCAGCTGTTGCTTGGAAGAACGGACGTCTTCCCGAAACGCAGCCTCGTCCTGGTCATACACCAGACGGTGGCACAAACCGTGCGAACCAATCTCATGCCCTTGTTCCGCCAGCTCCGCAACCATTCGGGGGTGCTTTTGAGCGATGACGCCCAAAACAAAAAAGGTGGCTTTTACATGATATCGGTCAAACAGGTCGGTCAGACGGCGCAGGCTGTTTTCCACCCGGTCTTCATACTGTCCCCACTCCTCCATGGGGAAATGGAAATCCAGCGTATGATACCAATCTTCTACATCGACGGTCAAGGCATTTTGCATTAAACTCACCTCCGAAACATAAATTGCCATGCTTCCGCACTGAACAGATAACGAAAACACGCCAGCACAAAACCGAGAGCAGGCAGAGGATCCCGCCGGGAGAGAATATCGTCAGAAACGCCGTGTCGCTTTCCTGCCAGAAACGGCGGATCCATCCGAAAACGATTTTTGTTGAACAGAAAATGCAGCGTGTCACCGGGCAGAATCCAGCTCCCGGTCACACCTTCCAGATAGGAACGCACTGGCGTCACCTTATTCCCACATGCCAGTTCCCAAAGGAGAAACGGAAAATCCACACCGGCGGCGACGGCTGTGTGGAGTGAGCACCAGAACCGCGGATTGATTTCCATGAATTTCGGCACGCCGTCGCGCGGGTCCACCATGAATTCGAACTCGATGATGCCGAACCATGGCAGCGCGGCCAGCATGCGCAAGGCATATGCTTCCAGTTCGGGGTATGTCACGCTCTGCTGCACGGTGCTTGGCCCCGTTTTTAGCGGAAAGTGACGCAGCTCTTTCTGCACGAAGGAAGCCTTCACTTCTCCGTCCCGCCCTACCAACATGCAGACGTCGTAACGATCACCCTGTGGAATGTATTCCTGCAGGAGCAGATGGCCGTACGCCTCCGCAATAGTCTTCACGTTTTCCTGTAGTTCCTCCGGCGTGCACACTATCCGGATGCCGCGAGAACCAGAGCTTTCCGCCGGTTTGATAACGAGCGGGTACCCAAGAGCTGCAACGGTTTCGGGGAGACTGGCACCTTCTTTTGGGAGTACGGTGCGCGGACAGGGCACGCCGGAACGCTCTGCCAGCTGCACGGAAAAACGCTTGTCCCTTGCCTTTTTGTAGCTTTCTTTGCCGGGTACCGGCAGCGCAAAACAGGATGAGAGCTCATCGGCATGTGCCACCGCGATATCCATCGTATCGTCGTCCATAGGGAACACCGCGTCGCACTGGTAGTCTGCTGTCGTGCGTTTCAACCATTCCAGATACCGTTCCGGCTCCTTTTTCGCGTTGGGGGAGCGGACGAATGCACTGCAATACCGCGAAAAAGCGGTGGGATTCATCCGGGTTTCCTCGCTGACGATCACACGGATGCCCTTTTCGCCCAGCGAACGTGCCGCGCAGAGGGATTTGCGCAGCTGCCCGTTTGTAATCAGAACTGTTTTCATCGCGTCGGAATCCCCCTTTTATTTGATGATATTTTTTGTGGTAGCCTTGCTTTGATCTAATTTATAAACCATAAAATCGCTGTTCTCATAGAAGACGGTGAGGTTGGAGTATTTGGCCATATGTTCGTTCGCCCAGGTTTTCAGCGCTGCGTTGTGTTCCCGACGCTTGGCCAACGTATAGGTAGTGGATTCCACGCCGTCGTAATACAAGTTCTTTTCATAATACAGGAAAACGTACGGTTGCACATAACTCTTTTTGGTGGTGCGGTCATAGAGGTACTCACTGTCCGGGCTAAAGCGTTTCAGAAAGTCATCGGTAAGCAGGTGGAAACCGGAACACAGGGCCAGATCATAGGTTTCGTCATAGGAAACAATCAGCCAGTCTGTTGGCGTATAGTGCGTACTGATATACAGATATTCGTCCACTGCATAGGGATTCATCATTTTATAGGGGATGATGGGCTGCGGGCGGATATACACTATGGTGACACCCACCAGCCCGATACAGGCTCCGAGTTCCAGCACATGCCTTGCCCAAAGTGTTCGCAGCGGGCCAAAGAGAACATATAACGTCATTCCGCCCGTGACCGCGATGAGCAGTGCATACAACTCTCCGGAGCGGTCTTCCAACACCCCTATGCCGGTAAAATGCCCGCCCGCAAGATAAACGGCCATGGATACGGCGGCAAATACGGTGCAGAACAGTACCCCCATTTTGGCGTCGAGGCGGCGTATACACAGTACCACCGCTCCCGCGAGCAGTATTACGAGCATCCCCGCCATCAGGAACTCCCGTCCAGTGAGCGCCCGGATGGCGTAGTGAGCGAAGCTTTGGGCATAATCCTGTGACGAGGCATAGTAGGCGATGCCTAGTATGTAGTGCCCGATCACGGCCGGAGAAACAGCTAGAATTATGCTCACCACCGCCGAAAGCACGACCCATTTTCCCCGGCGGAGGGTTATCCTGAAATGCGCGGCCAGATACAGCACCGTGAGCAGCACCACCCCCACCCCGGTGAATGCAAACGCCACGGTATGCACAAGCCCCGTGACAGCCAGGCCGCAGAACGCGGCCAGCAAGTTCGTCCGGTTGCCCTCATCAAGATATTTTTTGTAAAAGTATAAGGTGGGCAGCAGAAACACCAGACCAAATTCCTGAGAATTGGTTGCGGCTTGCCGTGTATATTCACTCGGAAGATAGCGGAAACAGAGACCGTAGATCCCCATAGCGAGGATACCGGGCAACTTCCGCCCGGTGAAACGGGAAACAACGAAATAAATCCCCAACAGGATGAGCAGTTCATTGAACGGACCGGTATACTTCAGAATGTACAGCGCATCAATAAAGGCGAATTTCTGCAGGCTGGCCATATAAATAGAGAAGCCCTGCGGATAAATCCCATTGACAAACAGCTCGCGCAGGTCGATCTGTTTAATCCACGACAATGTTACGGAGCCGTCGGACATATTCGGCTGCGGGTAGATAAACGCATCGTAAAAACGCAGCCCGCAGGAGAAGAAAAGGACCGCCAGAAAGAGAACCACCGTAAGGAGGGCGGAGGGGTGGGCGCGAAGCCTTGCCAGGCGGCGTTTCACGCCATTTTGCAGTGCGCGGAAATGGCCGCAGACATCCTGCCGAGAGCTGCGGTTTTCATCCGCCACGTCGAACACATAGGCCACCAGACGAATCAGCTTCCGGTTTATACGCGGCAGGGAGCGATGAATCAACAAAAGCGCCAAACACAGGCAGAACATGGCAAGCAGGATGCCGATGACCTCAAACAGCTGAGTAATCACTAACAGGTAGCCTACCGCAATCACAAAAAAAACCATTTTCAGATAGTTGCGCGCAAGCAGCTCGAAACGGTCGCCCTTGGGCCTGAGAAAGGCCGCGAGCGGAAAGAGCACAAATAAAATGCAGAAAGAAACCAGATAGTGGCTCATCTGGTAAAACTGATTCCAAAAACTCGCGTACATCACATCATCCCCTTCAGAGCGTCGCGTAAATGTAATAATTCAAGCGCCGAAGCACACGAGACACCTGATAGGTAGTAAGAATCAAAAAGACAACGGACCCAACTGCCATCCCTACCACGGCGTCGTAATACCCGAACCAGCGGCTGGCGGCAAAGCCTACGAGAAAGTCCACCAACAGCGCGATGCCGATGGACCAGTTGCTTTTTCCGGGCTGCGAAATAGAGAACAGGATTACGGCGTTGGCCAGCGCGACGGATAGAACCGCATAGCCAAACAGGGCCACATAGAATACAAAGTAAGTGACAGAAGAGAATTGATATACCTTACTGATATCGCCCAGATTGGTGCGTTGCAGGAACCAAACGAACCAGATGATGAGCACAGCGCTGATGACCGCGCCGGCCGCTATGAGCACCATGCT
This sequence comes from Ethanoligenens sp., assembly GCF_047718355.1. Classification (NCBI taxonomy): domain Bacteria; kingdom Bacillati; phylum Bacillota; class Clostridia; order Eubacteriales; family Oscillospiraceae; genus Ethanoligenens; species Ethanoligenens sp. The sequence continues at coordinate 2,942 of NZ_JBDNLG010000042.1, read as the reverse complement.
TTTTATATAAGCCCGGATATATTTGCTCCGCAGGGAGTCGGTTTCTTTGCTGTAGGCGTTTCTCTGGGTAATTTCCAGCCGCCGCATCAGGTTGCTGACCACAATCTCGCTCAGGCCCATAGGGAGCAACAGCATCAACAGCGCAAAATCCAGCCCCAGTTCATAGTCGCCGCGGAACCAAATCATATACGGCATTGAAAATTGGCTGTTGCTCGACCATGCCAGCACCCTGTCCAGAAAGATAAACACGAAATACAGCAAACCATACAGAAAATAGGGACGCACGGTATAAATCATCACAGAACGCTTGGGCATAGGCGGTGCAATCCCGCGCTCCTCCTTACGCTCGGCTTCCCGGAAGAAATAATCCGCCAACAGAAAATCAACGACGGAAAGGACGGAAAGTGCGATCACCTGCGACAGGATGATATTGAGTCCGACAACATAGAACAGCACGGCCACAATTGCGATACCGACGGTAATCATCGCCGCAAAGTGGAATTCTTTCCTTAAAATATACATGATGGTAATGGACAGCCAGTTGCTACAGAGAAATGCGTAATACAGCACCGTGATCAACATCATCTCAATGGTAAAATTCCGATAGAACAGGTTGGTGAGCAGATAACACACGCCCACCAGGGCGGATGCGACATAACCTACCCGTACCAGATAAAAGGTGATGCGGCGGCCCATGTTGTAAAACCCCTGGCTCAGGTAAAAAAAGCCGCGCCGGGCAATCGCCTGCGTGAAACCGCCCACCGCTACAAAACTGAGGATGGTGCCAATCGCAATACTGGTGGCAATCTCTACATTGAAAGAATAATACGACCAGAGCGAGAGGCGGAGCGTAAGCATGGCGGCCACGGAGACCGCCATTGGCAGCGCGAAGATCAATCCCCGGATGAAGCTCTGGGCAATTACCCGAAAACGTTCGCCGAGAGAGCGCTTTTTTTCCCGCGCATATGTTTCTCGCTGCAAGCCATCCCCGGCCATTGTCCATAGCTGGTCCGCCAGTTCAAACACATCCTCCGCACCGAAGGTGGATGCCGCGCGTTCGTCGTTCCAGCCGAATGATTCCAAAATGGCGGCAATCTCGATGCTATTCTGCGGGCGGGCACTTTTATTGAGCACCTCACGCAGGAGCTGCTGAATGGTGATGTTGCCGGATGCAACACGGGGATCTGTTTCAGTTACCATAAAATCACCCCTCTCGCTAAAACGAAGTCCTCTTTCCCCGCGCGTGTATTACGATGTGCTTTGCTGCGTGGCCAGCCGGGTGTAGGAGGCTGAATAGGCACTCAGCATATTTTTGAGGTTGAAACGGTTGTTTGCCCGCTCGGAGGCGTCTTCGGCAAGCGACGTGCGCAGTACTGGGTCAAGCAGCAGACGGGTAATGCCTTCCGCCAGCTTTTCCGGATTGCGCGGGGGAACGAGAACGCCGCAGCCGCCCAGTGCTTCCGGCACGCCGCCTACATCGGTGGCTGCTACCGCTTTGCCGGCGATCATCGCTTCGATGGCCGCATAGGGGAATGCTTCCGAAATGCTGGAAATTGCCACCATGTCCGCCTGCCTGTATACGGCCGCCATATCGTCGGAATGCCCTGCAAAAACAAACCGGTCGCCCAGCCCAAGGCTTTCTTTAAGCTGCAGGCATTTCCGGTAGTATTCCGGAACCGTGACGGACCCATAAACCAGAAATCGTGCGTCTGGAATCTGCCGGATGACAAGGGCGGCCGCCCGCAAGAGTGTTTCGATGTCTTTTACCGGATCTATCCGAGCCACGCTCACCACTGTATGCCCGGGCGAATGACCCGAGGACTGCCCGGCGCGCATTCCGGAAAAAAGCGTGCCGTCCACCCCGTTATAAATAACCTGGATATGCTGTGGCTTCACACCGAAGCGTCTTTCCCACCGCGTGTTATAGTTGCACACAGGCGACACCTGGTCTGCAAAATGATAGCTGAGGCTAACCACGGACTGCACGAGCCGGATAAAAAGTGTCGCCAAGAAGGGAGGATAGCCACGTTGGTACAGCGAGAGATATTGTTCCCGCAGATAGATACCGTGTTCTGTGAGGAGAAACGGCACGCCGTACAGCAGCTTCTCCAATACACAGGGGATGCTGGAGAATGCGGCGGCAGACGAGTGCGTCACATCCATGCGGGGCAGCGGTGTACAGAGGACGGTCATGAACCGATACAGCCAGCTTAAGCTGTTGATAATTGAAAACGCTCCGGGCGCGGGGAGGGACTTGTCCGTTCCCTCCGTAAACCGCGTGACAAGTTTTTGGTAGGTATTCCACACCATTTCTGATTTAAAGCTAATTTTGTAATCGTGATCCTGAAAATACAGATACAAATCTTTCAGAGTCTGCCCGAAGCGCGCCGGGTTTTTTACGGGGAAAAACACTTCTTCGACCAATGCCTGAAAGAGAGGAAGGAATTTTTCACGGATATCCCCGCGTGTCGTGTTTTTCTTAATCAGGTAGGCCTTAGAGAAAGGAATGTTAATATACTCGCTGGGTTCCTCTGTACCCCAAAGCGGAACCTTGATGAGGGCAGCCTCCTTGGGAAGGGTAAATTTCTGCGTTATGAACGGATTCATCATAATGCTGTAAACCGAAAAATCAAACTCGTCCTTTAAGTGGTGTAGAATGTGGTCGCACCAAATACTGACACCCCCGTTGTGAAAGGGATAGGTGCCCTCTGTGGTGAGCATCACCTTGTAGCCCATTTTCATCACCCGTTTCAGCCGTTTATCGATCTTCCTGTTTTCGGTATGTCACCCGCATTCAGATAAGCAGGAAATGTAGAAATACTAAAATGACAAAAAGGCGCATTTTTATATGGTAGAAAAGTAAAAATGTGTTTTCTGCAGATTTCCAAAATAGAGATGTGATATAAATTTTTCCCATTTCAGATGCATAAATGACCTATACA
>NZ_JBDNLG010000041.1:0-23024 GCF_047718355.1 Ethanoligenens sp. | reverse complement strand
GTTTTAACTTGAATGCCGCCGCATCACGGACGACAAATGAGGCCGGTCTTGCAGCGCGTATAACGCGCGTGTGTACGGGTTGAAGGTTCTGTGACCGGGCAGATCGGCACAGGGCTGCTTGTTCTGCTCGGGGTGGAGCAGGCGGATACCGAGAAAGACGCGCAGACATTGGCGGCAAAGACCGCCGGACTGCGTGTTTTTTCGGATGCTGCAGGCAGGATGTGTCTTGGCGCGTCCGATGTGGACGGCGGATTCCTTGTCGTATCCAACTTTACGTTATATGGCGACTGCCGCAAGGGCAGGCGGCCTGAATTTACGCGAGCGGCGGGTGCGGAGCAGGCACAGGCACTTTATCATGCGTTTGTGCAGGCGCTCTGCGGGGCGTGCATACCCACTGGAATGCCGGTAGAGACGGGACGATTTGGTGCGGACATGCAGATCGAGATGGACGGCGACGGCCCGGTGACGCTGGTGCTGGACACGGCGGATTGGAGGTAAATGCGATGGATATCAAGTATTTGCGGGTGGGCCAGATTGGCACCAACTGTTATATTGTCTGCGATAAGGCCGGCGGAAAGTGCGCCGTGATCGACCCCGGTGCGGATGCGCAGCGCATCATCGCCGCTGTGGAGGAAAACGGCTGTGTGCCGCAGATGATTTTGTTGACGCACGGACATTACGACCATATCGGCGCGGTGCACGAACTGCTGGCACATTTCCATTGTAAGCTGGCGGTTCCCAAAATGGAGCTGGACTTTTTAAACAATCCCCACCGCAACCTGCAATCCTCCGTAGGCGGTGGCAATTTTGAACCATTCCGGCCGGATATCTTGTTTGAAGACGGCGATACGGTAGAGGTTGCCGGGCTGAAATTTCACGTGCTGCACACGCCGGGGCATACGCCCGGTTCCTGCTGCCTGCTCTGCGAAGACGTGATGTTCAGCGGGGACACGCTGTTTGCGGGCAGTGCGGGACGCACCGATTTTCCGGGCGGCGACCCTGCCGCCATGCGGGTCTCTATGAAAAAATTGGCGGCACTTTCGGGGAATTTTCAGGTTCTGCCGGGTCACGGCGGCTTTTCTACACTGGATGAGGAGCGCGCGAACAACCCGTTTTTGGCAGGTGCGGCAGACGCATGAAGCTGTATCTTCTCGGACAAACTATGCGGTACGAGGCGGGAAATCTTTGTTTTTTGTTCTTCCCCGGCGAAAAGATCGAGGAAGAGACCGACCTCGCGGCACACGGTGATTTTTATGCGATTATGCGGTTCAAGCGTGGGAAGACGCAAACACATGTGCTGGTGCTGCTTGGCCGCGCGGGAAAAAAGAGCCGTGCCCATGCGACCTTTTCTGCCGAAGCAAAGAATCCTGTCAAAGCGGGGGAACACGCACTGGGCCGCGCGTTCCTGACGGCGGGGGAAGCATTGTGCGGGTTCCGCCCGCCATGGGGTATTCTTACCGGTATCCGTCCGGTCAAGCTGGCGCGGGAGCTGCTTGCATCCGGTTTGGACGAGCGGCAGGCTGCGCTTCATTTTACGAAAGATTTGTGGGTTTCACCGCAAAAAGCCACCCTCTGTCTGCACACTGCCAGAGAGGAGACACGCATCACGGCGCTTTCCACACCGCAATCCGCCAGCCTGTATATATCCATTCCATTTTGCCCCACGCGCTGCTTGTATTGCTCATTTATCTCCCAGGATGTGGAAAAGTCTAAAAAGCTTCTGCCTGCTTATGTGGAAAAACTGTGCTCGGAGTTGGCGGCGGTGGGCGCGTTGGCCAAAAAGCTGCATTTGCGGCTGGAGACAATTTATATGGGCGGCGGCACACCCACATCCCTTTCCGCACCGATGCTCACCCAAATTTTTGACACGGTGCGTGCGGCGTTCTTTTTGGATTATCTGCGCGAATATACTGTGGAAGCCGGACGGCCGGACACCATCACGCCTGAGAAACTCGCCGCCATTAAAGCGGGAGGCTGCACACGCTTGTGCATCAATCCGCAGACACTGGACGCGGCGGTGCTGCAGTGTATCGGCCGTGCGCACACGCCGGAACAGTTTTTCACTGCATTTGCCGCCGCGCGTGCGGCAGGATTCACCTCGATCAATACAGATTTAATCGCGGGTCTGCCGGGTGACACCCCCGAGGGATTTGCGCGCACGCTTGACTTGCTGCTGCCGCTTGCCCCGGAGGGTGTGACGGTGCATACCCTTGCCATGAAACGTTCCTCCAGACTGGTGTCGTCCGGTGGAGCGCGGTACGATGCGTGCGGCCAGAATGTGGAGCGGATGCTTTCCGATGCCTACGGACGGCTGGATGACGCGGGGCTTGCGCCATATTATCTTTACCGCCAACGCAACACTGTGGGAAATCTGGAGAACACCGGGTTCGCCCGGCCGGGGCACGAGGGTCTGTACAACGTGTTCATCATGGATGAGACGCACACTATTCTTGCGGCAGGTGCGGGCGGCGTGACAAAAATGAAACAACCTGCGGGTGTCCGCATTAAGCGGGTATTCAATTTTAAATATCCCTATGAGTATCTTGCGCGATTTGACGAAGTGCTTGCGCGCAAACAACAGGTGGAGGCGTTTTATGACGGCAGTGCTGCCCAAAATCCGCGTGGATGATGTCAACTTCCGGGCGACGGACGCTATGGCTTTTTTCCAGGAATGCGACGCACGTTATGAGAGGGAACTGACGCTGATTGTCGACCAGATCATCCAGCGTGCGGGACATCGGCAGTTCATTCTGCTGGCGGGGCCGTCTGCATCGGGTAAAACAACGACATCGCTCAAACTCAAGGCCGGCTTGATGGCGCGCGGTGTGCGCACGGTTGCCATTTCACTGGATGATTTCTTCAAAGACCGTGCCGACACACCGCTGCTGCCAGACGGCAGGCCGGATTATGAATCACCCGCCGCATTGGATCTCGACCTTTTCACGCAGGTCACGAAACAACTGCTGGAGACTGAGAAAGCAATGTACCCGGTGTTTGATTTCAAATTGGCGAAGCGCGGGGACAAAGTGCGGCGGCTGGAATTGCCGCAAGGCAGTGTGGCGGTGGTGGAGGGTCTGCACGCGCTCAACCCGCTGGTAGCCGCCTGCCTCCCCAGCGAGCGCATCTTTCGCTTGTATGTCAGCGTCAGCTCCACGTTCGCGGACGAGAGCGGTGATGTGCTGCTGAGCGCGCAGGATGTGCGGCTGGTGCGTCGCGTGCTGCGGGACTACCGGTTCCGCGCGTCCAGTGCCGCGCATACATTGGAATTGTGGGAGGGTGTCTGCCGGGGCGAGGACACGTTTATCCGTCCGTTCAAACCGTTGGCGGATGTGACGCTGGACACGGTTTTCCCTTGCGAACCCTGTCTGTTTGCCGGCATGGCGCTGTGGCATTTTGAGAGTGCGTGGGAAGACGGCCCGCACACTGCGGAGGCGGAACGGCTGGTAGATGCCATGAAACGGTTCACACGGATATCCCAGCGCATGATTCCTTCTGCCTGTCTGCTGCGTGAGTTCCTTGGCGGCAGTCTTTACCTAAACAAGAAGACCCTCAAACGCCGCGGTGGCGGGCGCGGCCGGCGCTCAAGCTCAGGTAAGGCAGTTGTCGGATGACCGCTCTATGCTCAGGCCTCTGCGGCAATGTTTCTTCCGCACATAAAAGCGTGGGAAACCCACCCGCGCGCATATTGTGCGGAACCGTAGGGAATGGTATAATACAAATACGCAATGTGGCGCGACAGGAAAAAAGGAGTGATTGGCCATGGGGATTTTAGAAGATGCGGTCATCACGGCGAAAGGCGCTGTGGATTTTGCCGGCAAAAAAACCGGTGAGATCGTGGAACTTTCCAAGCTGAGGATTTCGGCTGCCGAGATCGAGGGTAAAATCAAAAACCTGTATGAATCGTTGGGTCGCTCGGTCTATAATGCGGCGAAAACTGAAACTGACGCGACCGCGCTGGTGAACGAAAAATCCGCGCAGATCGATACGTTGACCGCTGATTTGGCCGCCGTACAGGAGAAGATCTCCGTGCTGCGTGAAGAAAAGAAATGTGCGGCTTGCGGCGCCGTGAACGCGCAGGATGCCAACTTTTGCAAAAAATGCGGAGCACAGCTCTAATCTTTAGATGTTTTTCTGGGCGCAGCCGCCCATGCCACCGAGCAGGGAGTTCCTGTTTGGCTGGTATGGGCGGTTTTGTGCGCGGTACATCACATACCCGGAAAAGGGCATGATGGTGTGCGGTTTTGCCGATTATTGAAGAAAAAGGAATGGATCGTTTTATGGATAAAGCAGAAATGGCCTGTCAGCTGGCCGCCCAAACCATTCAAAACGCTTCGCCGCTGCGCCCTCAGACGGCGGTGGTGCTTGGTTCCGGCCTGGGCGGATTTGCTTCCGCTGTGCAGGGTGGTGTGCAGCTGCCCTATGCAGATATCCCGCATTTTCCGCGCGCAACCGCGCCCTCTCATGCGGGTGAGCTGCTGATCGGCACACTGGCGGATCATCCGGTTTATGTGTTTTCAGGGCGGTTTCATTATTATGAAGGGCTGTCGTTTCGCCGCGCCGCATTTTTTGTACGTGTACTAAAGCAATTGGGCGTGCGCAATCTGCTGCTCACCAATGCCGCCGGTCTTATCAATCTGGATTTTACCCCCGGTGACCTCATGCTCGTGCAGGACCATATCAATTTTTCTGGTCAGAGTACTTGCCGTGGCCGGAATGAGGAAATGTTCGGGGAACGCTTTTTTGACATGTCTGACGCTTACAGCAGCGAACTGCGCGCCCTCGCACACGCCTGTGCGGAGGATACCGGCGTTCTGCTGCGCGAGGGTGTCTATGCATTCATGCCCGGCCCACAGTATGAAACACCGGCTGAAATCCGTGCGCTGGGCCTTCTGGGTGCAGATGCGGTTGGTATGTCCACCGTGCCGGAGGTGATTGAGGCGGTGCATTGCGGTCTGCGTACCCTCTGCATTTCCTGCCTGACCAATTATGGCGCGGGACTGTCGCCCAATCCGCTGCGCAGCGACGAGGTCAATGATATCGCATCCACCCGCGCCGGCGACCTGTCCGCCCTGCTTCTTGCACTGATTGGGCGGCTTTGAGCGCTGTTTTGCGTCCTTCGCGTGGATTTGAAAAGATATTTGTCCGCAATGCGCATAGATACTTGAAAAATCGAAAAAGATAAGGTAATATAAAAGTACTTTGCATGTTCCGGTGCCGTACCCTGTGCCGGCCAGCGGAAAATATCAGTATCTGATCAGACGCGGCGTATGTTCGTCCGTCTGGCAGGCAAACGGTGAATGCATGGAATTTCAACTCAAAAAACGGTATGACTTTGACGACCTGTTGGCATTGATGGCGTTCTTGCGCAGTGAAAACGGCTGCCCTTGGGACCGCGCACAGACACATGCATCTGTGCGCTCCAATTTTCTGGAAGAAACATACGAGGCAGTCGAAGCGCTTGATGAAAATGACCCTGTTCACCTTTGCGAGGAGCTAGGGGATGTGTTGCTACAGGTCGTTTTTCATGCCCGTATGGAGGAGGAAACCGGGCGATTCGGTATGCTTGACGTGGTGGACGGCCTTTGCCGCAAACTGGTTGAACGCCATCCGCATGTGTTTGGCCAGCGGGGTGCGACTACGCCGGAACAGGCGCTGCAAAGTTGGGACGAGGTTAAAAAACGTGCGCGCGGTCAGCAAACGCAGGCTGATGCGTTGGAAAGTGTGTCTCACGCCTTGCCTGCGGCCATGCGGAGCGCTAAGGTGTGGAGAAAAGCGACCAAAAACGAACCGGCGCCGCCCAAGACTGCCGATTTATTGGCAGAAGCACACAAGGGATTGGACAAGCTTGCGCAGGCGCTTGCCCAAAGCAGTACGGAACAGACCGCTCGGCTTTCCATCGCGCACGCAACAGGGTTTGCACTGTTTTCGCTCTGCACGTTTGCGTCCTCGGTAGGTGTGGAGGCGGAACAGGCGCTCACGGATGCATGTGACGCATACATTCGCACGTATACGGTGGAGGAGAACCGGGTGCCTGGCGCAGCATCTCCCTCTCAGGCCGCTCTGGCGGCGCTCCGGGAGCAAGAACCTGTATTGCAGGCCCGTCCTGACGGGTTTCAATAAGATCACCATAATTTTGGAGGGAATAATCAATGACAAAAGCCGAATTGATCGCGAAAGTGGCCGAAAAAGCGGGACTTTCCAAAAAAGATGCGGAAAAAGCAACGGGTGCCTTCATTGATTCTATTGTAGAATCTCTGGTGGCTGAAGAAAAGGTGCAATTGGTAGGTTTCGGCACATTTGAAGTACACCATCGGGAAGCGCGTAAAGGCCGCAACCCGCGCACTAAAGAGGAAATTACCATTCCTGCATCCACTTATCCGGTTTTCAAGGCGGGCAAACCGTTTAAGGATGCTGTTTCCAAGTAAACCCCCGTCCTGTGGGAGAGAACCATGCGGCTTGACAAATTCCTGAAGGTTTCCCGTATCATCAAGCGGCGCACTGTGGCAAACGAGGCCTGCGATGCGGGTCGTGTGACGGTGGGTGGCAAGCCGGTGCGTGCCTCATATGAGGTCAAGCCTGGCGATGTGCTGGAAATCACCCTTGGTGGGCACCCGTTCAAGGCCGAAGTGCTGGAAGTTGCGGAACATGTGACTAAAGAGGGCGCATCTTCTTTGTATCGGGTCTTGGATGCGTAGAAACGTGATACGGCTTCTGTTTTCATAAAAACGTATAGAATCAACAGTTGACAGAGAAAACCGTCGTGGCAGGTGTGCCGCGGCGGTTTTTTCTGTATTTTACGGTTCAGAGGAACTATTGTGGACAACTTCTCATACGATGGCATGGATGGAAAGCCACCATCTGCATTTCCACTCTTTTTGAGGAGGATAACCATGTATAGCCGTAATGAACTGTTGGTTACCGGGTTGTTTGTATTAAGCCTGATTATTGCAGCCGGCGGAGCCACGCTGCTTGCCCTGGGCTTTCTTACAGCGCCTTTTTTTGTACCGCTGGCTGTAAGCTTGGCGCTTGCAATCGTAATTGCTGCACTTGCTGTGTCTGTGTCGGCTGTATCCGGTAGGGATGGCGGTTCCGCCGATTACCGGAGGAGAGTCGTCTGTGGCTGCGGCAGCGCTTATTTACGTCCGTCAATTGTTTCGGCGCTAATTGCGTTGGTGGTTGCGCTTGTTTTCAGCGGTGCTTCCGGCGTGTCTTTGATTGTCGCCGCCGTGCTGTTCGGGCTGACGGTTTTGTTCCTTTTGTTTGCGCTGTTCCTGCTTGCTGCGTTTATTCTCTGCGTATTGGACAGCGTGTGCCATTATTGCCATTGCAATGACGATAATTGCCAATGATTTTCGTTTTCCCAAAAGGCGATATTGCTCAATAGAGCGGATGACTGCCAAGGCTGTCGTCTGCATACGCTCCCGCCCGCAGTTTTGCTGTGGGCGGGTTTGCTGTTCGCATTTTTTTGGTTATATTTCGTGTGGCGCACACATAGAGTGATAGCGCAGGGATAGCCAATGGCTCCCGCTTGACAGAAAAACAACGCGGCCGCTGCGCGGCTGTGCCGGAACACGCATGGAGGGAAAACGATGGCAGTACAATCAGAGAGTCAGATGCCTAAAAAGGTGCATAACGTGATTTTGGAGGATCGGCGTCTGCTCACCGTGTCTGGTGTGACCGATGTCGACAGTTTTGATGAAGAGAATGTGGTGCTGTTCACCGAGTTGGGGGAATTGACAGTACACGGGTACAATCTACATATGAATAAACTGAGTGTGGAAACAGGCGAAGTCAACGTGGAGGGGGACATCGCGTCGCTGTCCTATCGTGATGAGGTGCCGCACAGCGGCGGACTGTTTGGACGGATATTCAAATAAGGAGGAGGACAATTGACCGTTTCGGCGTCTTCACAAATGATGCTGTTCCTGTTTGCAATGGGAATCGGCGGTGCGTTTGGGCTGGTTTACGATATACTTTATCTCGGCCGGTTGCTTTCACCCTGCGGAAAATTGCTTTCTTTTTTATTGGATTGCCTTTACCTGCTGGCGTGCGGCGTTTTTACCTTTTTATTTTTGCTGGCAGGCAACGCGGGTGAAGTCCGCTTTTTTATTCTGGAGGGGGAACTGCTGGGGCTTTTGTTCTATCGCTTCACGCTGGGGCTACTTGTGGCAAAAGCAATGCGCTGGTTTGCCGCTCGTACCCGCCACGCGGCCGCTTCCGCAGGCAGGCGGCTGAAACGCCCTGTAGTACGCGCAGGACACAAAATGGGCGCGCTATTTTCTGAAAAAAGCGGGCAAATAAAAAAAAGGTGGCCTAAGGATCGTAAAGTTGCCCAAAGGTGCTTGAAACCGGTGCGTGAAGTGATGTATAATTTATTCTATAAAGTTAGGCATAAGATGGCCAAACCTGCTGCGCGTAAAAAATGACCGGTGCAAGGAGTCTCGGATGACAAAACATAAAAGTGTGATTTTTCGTATGGCGCTTGGCGTGTTCATTGTTTATATTGCTGTGACGTTGATTCAGCAGCAGGTGCAGATCGGCCAGCATAAAGCGCAATTGGCACAATTGCAGACACAATATAAGCAGCAGCAGGGGAAAAATGCGGAACTGCAACGGGTGCTGTCTGAGAATGATGACCAGTATATGGCCGGTGTCGCGCGGGACAAGCTTGGTTATACCAAATCGAATGAGCGAATTTATATCAATGTAGCGGGCAATTGATCATGCGGTGTCCGTCTATTTTTATATAAGGCCAACGGGGCTGCACAGTGGCAAGCTGCGCGGTTTGTTCCCAGAACGGTTTGTTTTTCACCGAGGTTTTAGGAGGATAAGCAGGTTTTATGCAGCTTGAGGTTGGAACCGTATTGGAAGGAAAAGTGACGGGCATTACCAAGTTTGGCGCTTTTGTAGAACTGCCTGGCGGCAAGACGGGTATGGTTCACATATCCGAGGTAGCCCCTACGTTCGTCAAAGAAATCCGCGATTTCGTGCAGGAAAACCAGGTGGTCAAGGTCAAAGTATTGGCCATCACCGAAGATGGGAAGGTCAGCCTTTCGATGAAGCGGATAGAGGCTGCCGCCCCACCAAAGCGTCCGTCTGCCGGACGGCCGGGCGGCTATGAGTGGTCACCGCGCAAAAACGATAATCTCTCCTTTGAAGAAATGATGAACAAGTTCAAGCAATCGAGTGATGAGAAGCTGTCCGATCTCAAAAAATATATTGATCCCAAACGGGGGAATGTTTCTCGGCGTGTGGGCACTAAATAATACGCGAACATTCGACGGCAATCTGCCCATGAATGTTACAGTTTCGAAGGGCCGTTCTGAACTGCAAAAACGAGGTGCAGCCGAACTTTCTGTGTGCATTGTGTCCGCAGAAAGAGTGGAAGCCGTTCTCGTTTTTGGTTTGGGGCAGCTCTTTTCTTCATCCCGCTTTTCCCAATTGACGTAAAAAAATAGCCGCCGGATTATCGGCAGCCGCATACAAATAAAATTAAAGAATTGGGGAAGTGAAAGGGTATGAAGGGAGTTGCATATATAGATTACCACAAATAGAAATATTTGTAAACAATGAAAATGAAAAAAATATGACTTTTTTGAAAGGCAGGGAACCTTATGGTGGACGTATTGATTGTTGGCGGTGGACCGGCAGGGGTAACAGCGGCGATCTATGCCGCGCGTGCGGGTCTTTCCACGATGATTTTGGAGCGCATGGGCGTAGGTGGACAGGCCGCGACGACCTTTGAAATAGAGAATTGGCCGGGCAGCACATTGATCACAGGATTTGATTTTTCAACCAATCTGGAGAAACACGCCAAGTCTGTGGGCGCCGAGATGGTGTACGGGGATGTCACGGCATTTTCGTTGGAGGGTGCCGTTAAAAAAGTAACGACAGCCAAAGAAACATACGAGGCCAAAGCGGTGATTCTTGCACTGGGTGCGGAACGCCGTCTGCTTGGCGCGCCAGGTGAAAAAGAACTTACCGGACGGGGTGTGTCCTATTGCGCAACGTGTGACGGCAACTTTTTCCGCAAAAAGACGGTTGCGGTAATCGGCGGTGGCAACAGCGCGGTCGAGGATGCAATTTATCTGGCAAACATCTGTGAAAAAGTGTATATCATCCACCGACGGGATCAATTCCGTGCGGAAGGGTATCTCCAACGGAAACTGGAGGGACTCTCCAATGTGGAGAAGATATTCAACACTGGTGTGGAGCGCATTGAGGGCGAAACTGCCGTGACCGGTCTTGTGCTCAAAGAGAAGAGCGACGGTGCCGAACGTGTATTGCCGGCATCGGGCATCTTTATTGCTGTTGGCACTAAGCCGCGCACGGATTTGCTGGCGGGTGCGCTGCCGTTGGACAAGGGCGGCTACGTGGATGTGGACGAAAACTGCGCCACGCCATTGCCCGGCGTTTTTGTGGCGGGGGATATCCGCAAAAAAGCGCTGCGGCAGATCGTGACCGCGGCATCCGACGGCGCCAATGCCGCCAATGCCGCCATCCATTTTCTCGCGTAAGACAAGGCGATGTCGCCGGTATTTGTTATTGTGCGGCTTGCAGATATAAAGGGTTAATAACGTGTTGATTCAAAATGCGCGCGTCTTTACGATGGAAGGCGCGCTGATTGAGCATGGCTGGTTGGAAACGGAAGGAAACCGCATTAAAGCGCTTGGCGCGATGGATACGGTTCCGGTCACGACGGGCGAAGTGTTCGACGCAAAAGGCGGCAGTTTGCTGCCGGGGTTGGTGGACGCGCATACCCATCTGGGCATGTGGGAGGACAGCCTTGGTTTTGAGGGAGATGACGGTAATGAGAAAACCGACCCGTCCACGCCGCATTTGAGTGCGGTGGACGCGGTCAATCCGCTTGACCGTTGTTTTTCCGAAGCGCGCGAGGCAGGTGTGACCACTGTTGTCACCGGACCGGGCAGCGCCAACCCCGTGAGTGGGCAGCTGATTGCCATGAAGACCGCCGGGCGGCGCATTGACGACATGCTGCTCAAGGCACCGATTGCCATCAAATTTGCGTTGGGTGAAAACCCGAAAACGGTTTACCATGACCGTGACGAGACGCCTACCACCCGGATGGCGACGGCGGCGATTATTCGGGAGCAGCTGCTCAAGACGATGCGTTATCGGCAGAAATTGTTGGCCTGCCGGGAGAACGAGGAGTTGGAGGAGCCGGAGTTCGATTACAAATGCGAAGCATTGCTGCCGCTGTTTTCGGGTGAGGTACAAGCCCACTTCCACGCGCACCGTGCAGACGATATTTTTACTGCGCTGCGTATCGCAAAAGAGTTTGAACTGGATGCGGTCATTGTCCATGCTACGGAGGGACACTTGATTGCGGAAGAACTGGCGGCGGGGCAGGTCAAGGTTCTTTCCGGACCCTTTCTGTGTGATCGCTCCAAACCGGAGCTGAAAAACCAGACACCGACCACGCCGGGACAGCTGGTAAAAGCCGGGTTGTTCCCTGCACTTATCACCGACCACCCGGTTATCCCGACGCAATATCTGACGCTTTGCGCCGCGCTGGCAGTGCGTGAAGGGATGGATCGTGCTGCCGCGCTGCGTGCCATCACGATCCGTCCGGCGGAGATTTTGCACCTTGAAGACCGTGTGGGTTCACTGCGCGTCGGTAAAGACGCCGATCTGGTTGTGTTCGATGGAGATCCGCTGGATTTTTATGCACATACCACCTTTGTGGCGGTGAATGGGAAACGTGTCAAGTAAGGACGTTGCAGCTTGAAGATCCATGAAAGTGTGCGAGAGAAAAAAGCGGTATCTGTTTGCTTATTTCCGCCGACAGTGTGACAGGATGCTTGTGGGTACTTCCCAAAAGGGTACCACTTTTTATAAACGGTTTGGATTTGTTTATCACCACACCAGTTCGGCTTTTTTTACACGGCAGTATCCCGTACCTATTTATGAGGACGGCATCCAATGCGTCGATATGTTGTATTTGCAAAAAAAGCTGCGTGAATAGATCTCCGGCACTGTTTTTTAATAAACCAAAGGAGGACGTATGGCAAACTGTGAACCGCCGGTGGTGAAATCAAAGCAGTCACCTGCTACCTGTTCGGTCGATCCCAGACATCAAGAAGAGCCGTCACAACAAGCGGCGCAGGAGCCGGAAACAGCAGGAACACCGGAGCAACCGACTTATGCGTGGATGGTTGTGCAGAAGACGCTGGGCGTTTATATTGCCAAACCGTATTCTTTGGCGGGTTGCTCCCGCAGTGTGGGCAGGCTGCGGATTGTGGCGTTGTTCGTGCTGGTGGCTGTGGGAATCGCAGGTACTGCGTTTTTCCGTCAGCCCGAGCCGTTCCAATTTGCCCGTATATGGGCGACCGGCGGATTTCTGGGCAGCATTGCGCTGCTGCTTTGGGGTGTGGGGCTCTTTTTGTTTGGGTTCGTGCGCTCGCTGATGGTGTGGCCTGCCGGCATTTTGCTCGTGGCACTGTGGACAGGGGGACGTTTTGCACTGGAATGGGCATGGGCGCGTTCCCCGTTGCTGTTTGCCGCGTTGGCACTGTTCTTGTTTGCGGTGCTGATTGGCGCCTTGCGGTATTTGATAAAGATCCTGCTGGTGTCGTTCAGTGCGACCTTTTGGCAATATGAGCGTGACGGCATACTGCGCGCGGCAGACCTGCCGTTGGGCGAATTGCCGACTGTGAAGGGCTATACAACCTTTTTATCTAGTGAGATGCAGATTCCGTTTGCCGTGCAGGAAGAGGAACCCGCCTCGGAGATTGGTGGACTTCTGCGGGATTGTATTTGTTTTTGTGCGCGACGGCGGTTGATTTTCTGCGGATATGTTCTGGACACGCGGGGCAAACGTTTGACGTTGTTTTTTTATGCGGATGATGCGGAGCGGGCACGCCGTGCAGTCATGCGGTTTGTGAGCAAGCAGGGATTGACGGCGGAAGTGACTCTACACAAAGACCCGGATTGGCAGCGATTCCGGGCGGATGTGTATCCCAATGAAATGGAATACCAGCAGATTCACAACCGGTATCTTTATGACAATATGGAGGCGGGCGGGTTCGATTTCTCGCAGACCGTGCCGCAGATTTTTACTTTTTATTTTTCAGAGTCAAAGGATGCCCGTGCTTTTGCCAAACAGAGCGTTTCGCTCGGCTACGACGATGCGCGATATTTTGACCGGGAACAGCAGATGCATGAGTTAGGCGACGACCCGGCATTTTCCCATGCGGTGTGTGCGCAGTTGACCGGACGAGTGGGGCTTGCACGAATGAATTGTAATACCGACCGTGCGATGGAATTGGCACAGCAGTTTCATGGGCAGTTCTATGAGTGGGAGATTGGGCGGCTGTCGCCGGAAGCATAGTTGTTCCTGTGGGTGCGGTTTGGCAGGTGCACAGCAAAAAGCGGTTCCTTTGTGGGAACCGCTTTTCCTATTTTAAGGTTTTTTGGGACAAGGGGTTGCTATCTGAGAAACGACCTGCTATAATAAAGAAAATTCCATATAAATTTGGACAAAAACAAAACGATTTATGTCCAAATTACACAACTTCAGGCTTTTTGAAAGCCAATACGCCTAACCGATAAGGAGATGGTCCCATGCATGTTAATATTACAGGCCGCAAAACGCAACTCAAAGAAGCTTTCAAGGAAAAGGTCATCAAAAAAGTGGGTAAGTTCGAGCGCTTTTTTGAACCAGACGCAACGGCTTTTGTAACCGTTACGATTGAGGGCGAACGGCAGACCGTCGAGATTACCATTAAAAACAAGGGTATTGTGTTTCGCTCTGAGGAGACCACGCCGGATATGTCGGCCTCGCTTGATATTGCGATCGACCACATTCTGCGCCAAATCCATAAGAATAAGACCCGGCTGGAAAGACGCCTGCGTGTCGGCGCGTTCGAGAGCGTGCAGGAGGTAGAAGAAATTCCGCCGATAGAGGCAGTGCCGTCGTTTGATGTGGTGAAAGTGAAATCGTTCCCAGTCAAGCCGATGGATGTGCAGGAAGCAATTTTGCAGATGAACCTTTCCGGCCATCTGTTCTTTGCGTTCCTAAATGCGGAAAGCGAAGATGTCAATATCGTATATAAACGGAGCAAAGGCGGTTACGGCGTGCTGGAGCCTGTTGCGAATGACGAGGACTGAGCGACCGTAAAACTGCAAAAAAATATGAAGGAAAGACGGGCGGCTGTGCAGTCGCCCGTCTTTCCTTTGCGTCATTTGCTCTTCGAGGTTGTTCCCGCAGCCGGAATGGGGTATAATAAACAGATGTGACGGCGTGATTCGGCAACTTTTTTGAACAATATCCAGTAAACTATGAACACCGATAGATGGGATGAACAAACATGACGAACTATACATTGACGTGCCCGTGCCTGTTTGGGCTGGAAAGTCTGGTGGCGGAGGAAGCACGCGCGCTCGATTTTGCGGATGTGGCCGCATTTGACGGACGGGTGGTCTTTACGGGGGATGCAAGCGCCATTGCCCGTGCGAACATTCACCTGCGCTGCGCGGAGCGGGTGCTCATCCGGCTGGCGGAATTCCCCGCGCGCAGTTTCGAGGAACTGTTTGAGGGTGTGCGCGCCATTCCATGGGAAACATTTGTGGGCAAAAACGACGCGTTCCCGGTGAAGGGGTGGTCGCTTAAGTCCGCACTGCACAGTGTGCCGGATTGCCAGGCCATCATCAAGAAAGCTGCTGTGGAACGGTTGAAAAGCAGCTATCATGTGGATTGGTTCGAGGAGACTGGCGCACTGGTGCAGATTCGGTTTTCCATCCATAAAGATATGGTGGATATCTATCTGGACACGTCGGGCGACGGACTGCACAAGCGCGGTTACCGTCTGAAAGCCAACGAAGCGCCGCTCAAGGAAACATTGGCGGCGGCGATGGTGCGCCTGTCCCGTCCGTTTGCGGACAAGTTCTTTTGTGACCCAATGTGCGGTTCCGGCACATTGGTGATTGAAGCCGCCATGCTGCTGCAAAACATTGCGCCCGGGCTGAACCGCACCTTTGCCGCCGAGCGTTGGCATTGGATCTCCGCTGAAGTCTGGCAGGAGGCACGCGCGGCGGCGCGGGACGCGGTGGATCGCAAGCCCTGTTTGATTGAGGGGAGCGACAACGACCCGGCGGCGATATCCTTGGCAAAAGAAAATGCCAAACGAGCGGGTGTGGACGATTGCATCCGGTTTGAGCAGCGGGACGTGCGAGACTTTTCACCTACGCAGACCCGCGGCGAGGTGGTGTGCAATCCGCCTTATGGCGAGCGGATGCTGGAAGCGCGTGAGGCCGAGGATCTTTACGCGGAATTGGGCGCTTTATATCGTAAATTGCCACAGTTTCAGTTTTATATCATCAGTCCCAGCGACCGGTTTGAACTGCTTTTCGGCGCGCGCGCGGATAAGCGCCGCAAACTATACAACGGGATGATTCGCTGCGAATTGTTTCAATATTTTCGTCCTCGTGCGAAAAATTAGACAAAAAAGATAGGCGCAGGGGGCGAAATTTGCATTTTATTCGGCAAATTGACGAAAATGAAAAGATTCCCTTATGAGCACTTGATTTTTACCAACAGAGTGATTACAATAGTTTTAGCACTCAACGGAATGGAGTGCTAATTGTTTGAAACAAAAAAATTCGTTCAAGGAGGAATTTTAAAATGACACTCAAACCTCTTGCGGACAGAGTCGTTATTAAACTGGTCGAGGCGGAGGAAACCACGAAAAGTGGTATCATCCTGCCGGACAACGCCAAGGAAAAGCCCCAGATTGCGGAAGTGATCGCGGTGGGTCCGGGCGGCGTGGTGGATGGCAAAGAAATCACCATGTACCTGACAGCCGGCCAGAGAGTAATCGCCAGCAAATATTCAGGCACCGAAGTTAAGGTGGACGGCACCGAATACACCATCGTGCGCCAAGGCGATATCCTGGCCATTGTGGAATAAAAACCGGTTTTGAAAAGTTTGTTTTATGAGGCGCCGCTCTTGTGCGGCAGTTTCGTAAATTACGGGAGGTAAAGGTAACGATGGCAAAAGAGATCATTTATGGCGAAGAAGCTCGCAAAGCGCTCCAGAAGGGCGTGGATAAGCTCGCCGATACCGTTAAAATCACCCTCGGCCCGAAAGGCCGCAATGTGGTGCTGGAGCGCAAATATGGCTCCCCCCTCATCACCAACGACGGCGTGAGCATCGCCAAAGAGATTGAACTGGAAGAGCCATTTGAGAACATGGGCGCGCAGTTGGTCAAAGAAGTAGCCACCAAGACCAACGATGTGGCCGGCGACGGTACCACCACCGCTACGCTGCTTGCACAGGCACTCATCCGTGAAGGTATGAAAAATGTGGCCGCGGGCGCAAACCCGATGGTCATCAAAAAGGGCATCCAGAAAGCGGTCGACACCGCAGTGGAAGTTCTTAAGAAAAACGCGAAAAAGATCAGCGGCACGGCAGATATCGAAAGTGCCGCCACCATCTCCGCGGGCGACGCCTTCATCGGCAAGCTGATTGCGGAAGCAATGGAAAAAGTGACCAGCGACGGTGTGATCACGGTTGAGGATTCCAAGACCGCCGAGACCACCTGCGATGTGGTTGAGGGAATGCAGTTCGACCGTGGCTATGTCACACCGTACATGGCGACTGATACCGAGAAAATGGAAGCCGTCATTGACGACGCGCTCCTGCTCATCACCGACAAGAAGATTTCCAGCATCCAGGATATCCTGCCGTTGCTCGAGGAAATCGTGAAATCCGGCCAAAAGCTGGTCATCATTGCCGAGGATGTAGAGGGCGAAGCACTTTCCACTTTGATCGTCAACAAACTGCGCGGCACCTTTACCTGCGTTGCTGTTAAAGCACCGGGTTACGGCGACCGCCGCAAAGATATGCTGCGTGACATCGCCATCCTCACCGGCGGCGAAGTAATCTCCAGCGACCTCGGCCTTGAGCTGAAAGACGCCACCGTTGCACAGTTGGGCCATGCCCGTCAGGTCAAGGTGAGCAAAGAGACCACCACCATCGTGGAAGGCGCGGGCGACCCGCAGGCCATCAAAGACCGCGTTGCACAGATTCGTGGACAGCTTGAGAGCGCCACCAGTGATTTCGATAAAGAAAAACTGCAAGAGCGCGTGGCAAAACTGGCCGGCGGCGTAGCGGTTCTCCGCGTGGGTGCGGCAACCGAGACCGAGATGAAAGAAAAGAAACTGCGCATCGAAGATGCTCTGTCGGCAACCAAAGCGGCTGTGGCCGAAGGCCTTGTGGCCGGCGGCGGCACGGCGCTGGTGAACACCCTGCCTGCGGTTCAGGCACTGCTTGAGACCGAAGAAGACGCCGATGAGAAGACCGGCGTCAAGATCGTGATCAAAGCTCTTGAAGAGCCGATTCGCCAGATCGCGTTTAACGCGGGCTTGGAAGGTTCGGTCATCATCGACAAGATTCTGCAGTCCGGCAAGGTCAACTATGGTTTCAACGCCGCTAAAGAAGTTTATGCGGATATGTTCGAAGCCCGCATCGTGGACCCAACCAAAGTGACCCGCAGTGCGTTGCAGAACGCGGCCTCCGTTGCGGCGATGGTGCTCACCACTGAGTCCCTCGTGGCCGACAAGAAGAAAAAAGAGGCACCTCCGGCAGCCCCGAACCCGGGTATGGGCGGCATGGGCGGCATGTACTAAGAACAGGCGCAGCCTGTGTTTAGGTTCATGCGGGCATAGCCTGCATGGCATGTGCGGAGATTGCGCAGCTTGAAATGTGGGCATTTTCGTCCCGGTAGGCTTGTTTTTCCAGCAGATCACCAGCCTGTGGACGCGGCTCATGTTTCTGTGCGTGTTTTGTACAGCTAAATCTTTCAATATAATAGCGGTCTGTGGCCGCAAAGCGCAAAAGGCGCCGGCCGAAAGTCCCGCGCCGTTTTGTATATTTTTAGCTGCACAAACGGGTTTAATTAGGATGTTTGCCGCTTTTACGTCGCGCCGCCCTTTCAAATAAAACCAATCCGTATCTTTGTTGTACAATGCAATCAACAGATCGGTGTAAGTGCGCAATTCCTGTACGTGCTCGTTGCCCATCCATCCGAGGATGCGCTCGAAAAGGGTGCCCGTGATGTCCAGCAATGCCTCATTAGGATATTTTTTTTCGTACAAACGCTCCAGTTCCTCCACGCGTTCTTCCCAGTTGACGGCAGGTGTGTGGTTAGGTAGTTGTTTCTGCATCTATCATTCAGCCCTTTCAGTTGCAAAATAAGGCGGAAGCGGCCCATCAAAAAAAGCGGACGCAGGCCGTCCTTACAAACGTACCCACATCCGCTTCCAAAAGGTATAACAAGCCTGCGTTTGCATGGGAAAAGCCCGCGACGAAAGCACGCCGCGCACCTGCCGTCCGCTTGCAAACACATAGCATATCGTTTATACTGTTGAAGTGTCGGAGCGCCGGCTTTCGCTGGCAGTGTGGGTGGTTGTGCACCTGCATTGGCTCCGTCGTGTTCCAGCACGGCGGGGCTGCTTCGGCCCTTTTTTTGGGCCGCATTCCGTCTTTTTTATTATAAAGAGATTTTTACCAACTTGCAACCCCGTTCGACATATTTTGCAAATCAGTTCGACCGAGGGGCGGATAACGGTTTTCGGACGGTAACCGATAAGTTTTGGTTGAAATTCGACCTTTGCGCTTTTATAATAGAAAGGACGGTCTGCCCGCGCCTGTGGGCAGGCAAATCAAACAATTGCATAACACCGCTGCCATCCGGCAGTTGGTTTCGATAGAAAGGCGGAAAAATCATGGCGCAGAACGGCGGCAAAAAACTGGTGGAAGCCATCACCCCGATGGATGAGGACTTTGCCAAGTGGTACACGGACATTGTGAAAAAGGCGGAGTTGGTGGACTACTCCACTGTGCGGGGCTGCATGTATATCCGCCCCTATGGCTATGCCATTTGGGAGAATATCCAGAAGTTTTTAGATGCGAAATTCAAAGAAACCGGACATGAGAACGTTTATATGCCCATGTTCATCCCGGAAAGCCTGCTGCAAAAGGAAAAAGACCATGTGGAAGGCTTCGCACCGGAAGTGGCGTGGGTGACACACGGCGGCGGAGAAAAACTGGAAGAACGCCTTTGCGTGCGTCCGACCAGCGAAACGCTGTTCTGCGAGCATTATTCGCATATCATCCACAGCTACCGCGACCTGCCAAAACTGTACAACCAATGGTGTTCGGTGGTGCGGTGGGAGAAAACCACCCGTCCGTTCTTGCGTTCCATGGAGTTTTTGTGGCAGGAAGGGCACACCATGCACGAAACCCCCGAAGAAGCAAAGCAGGAAACCACCGGAATGCTGAATATCTATGCGGATTTCTGCGAAAAGATGCTGGCGATGCCGGTGGTGAAAGGCCGCAAAACGGAAAAAGAGAAATTTGCGGGCGCGGAGGCGACCTATTCCATTGAATCGCTGATGCACGACGGCAAGGGTCTGCAAAGCGGCACGTCGCATTATTTCGGCGATGGGTTTGCCCGCGCGTTCGACATCCAGTTCACCGGACGCGACAACAAGCTGCAATACCCATTCCAGACCTCGTGGGGCGTGACCACCCGCTTGATCGGGGCAATCATCATGGTACACGGCGATGACAGCGGGTTGGTTCTGCCGCCGCGCATCGCGCCGATTCAGTTGGCCATCGTGCCGGTCGCCATGCACAAGCCCGGCGTGCTGGATAAAGCCAACGAGCTGCTGGTGCGCCTGCAAAAAACGCTTCGCGTAAAACTGGATGCCTCCGACAATTCGCCGGGCTGGAAGTTTGCCGAGTATGAGATGAAGGGCGTGCCGCTGCGGCTGGAGATCGGCCCGCGGGATATCGAGCAGAACCGCTGTGTGGTGGTGCGCCGCGATGACCGGCAGAAGATTGAAGTGTCGCTGGACGAGTTGGAAACCCGCTTACCCGCTATTCTTGACGATGTGCAGGAGGCGCTTTACCAGAAAGCGTTGGCGCGGCTCAATACCATGACCTATACCTGCACCGACCTCGACGGCTTTACTCAGACGGCAAACGAGAAGCCGGGCTTCATCAAGGCCATGTGGTGCGGCGACAAAGCCTGTGAGGACAAGCTGAAAGAAGTAGCGGGCGTGACCTCCCGGAACATCCCGTTTGAGCAGGAGCACCTGTCCGACACCTGTGTGTGCTGCGGCAAACCCGCCAAACATATGGTCTATTGGGGCAAAGCCTATTGAGCGGGCACAGCCCGCGTTTAAGCTCAGGAGAATTTTGCGAGAAAGGCAATGCACAGCCTGAAAATGGGCACAGTCTACTTTAAAGTAGTGAGAAAACGAATTTGTATTTGCCACAGCCCAAGTGTCAAAAACCGTTTTACGGGCGTTGCCCATAAAACACAAAAAGAAATGACAGGCTGACGATTTAAAGGAGCGCCCATGCAACTGCTGTTGCATGGGCGCTCTTTTTCTATCATGAAGAAATGGAACAGGGACTATTTATTTTGCCAGCTGCACCGCTTTGTATGTGATGAAGATGCGCCGTCCCACAATGGAACCGCAGGAAACTGCCAACAGCGCAATGGAAAGCAGGGCGGCAAACGGGCTTCCGGCAAAGAAGGCGGAAACAGCCCATTTAAATAGGAGGACAACGGTAAAGAAAATCACACTTGCGTAAGAATTGCGGTAGATCATGCCGTTTGCATCGCTGTCGAAATGCATGGATTTTCCGCGCAGCAGACCGATCCCCAGTCCTGCACATCCGCCGACAATCAGGGCGAGCGTGATGGAGATTTGCGCCGCGGGTGTAGCAGCGGGAATGTGAAGCACTTCCTCCGCAGTCATAGACAGCAACAGCACAGGTACCAGCCAGATCATCACCGGATTAAAGTGCTTGACTTTACCGCGCATGACCCCCGCGAACATCAGAAAAATAATAATCAGGGAAAAATAGCCCATGGATTGCGGATTCATACAGACCCCTCCGTACATGTTTGCAACTGATTTGTTCATGCATAGTATAGGTGATTTGGAAGCTGACCGGTAGATGCCAAACGTCACAACCTGCGTGACATTTAGCACTTATGCACGCAGCGGTTGGCGGCGGGCAAGCAGATAAGCAATGACGGCAAAGACTGCGCCGGTTATCAGCGCGTGCAAAGAGGCTGCTGCAATATGGTGGTAACCCGTATACCATGAAGCGGCAGCTGCCAAAATCGGTTTGCTGCATAAGGGTATGCCTACGCTCCAGAAAGTCGCAAAGGCAATCCAGAAAATCGCATGAAACGCCCTGCCAATCTTATAGAGCAGTGTGCCGTACAGGAGGCCGAAGCAGCTGACGGCAAACAGTAGGCAGAAGTAATACCACACGCCCTGTATCGGAGAGGCCTGCGGGTCGAGAATGCCATAAATGCTGCCGCCTGTAAAGTGCATGACCCGGCTCCAGACCACGGTAAAGCCGTCTGAAAGCACAGAGAGGATGGCGAACGCCGCGTCTGCACAGAGAGTTGCCAGCAGAATACCGCCGAAGCTGGTCGTGCGCGTATTGCCGAATAAGAGCAGATTGTTCCACATGTTTTTATAAAGGCTGTACATGAAGAAAAAAGTGTAGATTACAACGAACAGGATCAGACTGCTTTGCACGGTTTTCGGGCCATCCGGGGTGACGGCATTGATGAGCGTGGTTAAGCCGATGATAAAAGCAAAATAAATGATGGTGACAATCACCGCGCTTTTCCAAATGCGCGCCAACGCAAAGCGGGCACATTTCCAGATGCGTTCCATCAGTTTTCCTCCTTATGTGCGTCGGTCAGGTAGATGAACAGCTTTTGGACCGGCACAGGGGAGACCTCCAGTCCGTCTTGTCTCCAACGGATCTTTTGCTCTTCGGAGATGTCGCCGTACACCGCGCAGATGCGCAGCCCTGCGATGTCCTCGGTATGCAGGGTGCGCAGGCCCTGTGCGGCTTTCTCTACGGCATCTGCCCGTCCGGTTAGGTAGCAGGCGCGCTGCCGCAGGGCGTCTACCTGCGTCTGTTCCATCAGCCGCCCTTGCTTGACCATAATGACTTCTTCAAAAATGCCTGCCGATTCCTCAATGAGGTGCGTGGAGAGCAGAAAGGTGCGCGGATGCTCGGAGAAGTCCCCGATGATCTCCTGATAGAATTGGTCGCGCGCGGCGGCGTCCAGTCCCAGTGTCGGTTCGTCAAAGATGGTCAGCTCTGCGCGGCTGGCAAGACCGATCACGATGCGCAAAATGGATTCGTACCCGCGCGACAGTGCCCGATATCTGTTTTTGATGTTTAGGTCAAAACGCTTGCAGAGTGCCGCCGCATAGGCGCGGTCAAACCGGGGGTAAAACAGCGCCGCAAAGCGCAGCAGCTCCCGCACGGTCATTTTTTCGACAAATAGATTTTTTTCCGCCATGTAGCAGATGCGCGGTAAAATTTGTTGATTTTCCACCGCGTCTTCTCCGAATGCCGCCACGCTGCCTGCGTCCGCGAAAATGCGGGAGGTAATGATATTCAGAAACGTGGTTTTGCCGGCGCCGTTTCGCCCCAGCAGTCCATAGATTTTGTTTGGCTCAAGTGCAACCGAAAAATCCGAAAGCGCCTGCGTCTTGCCATATTGCTTGCAGAGACCCTCGGCTTGCAGGACGGTATTAACCATGCTCTTTTTCCCCCTTCTCAAGTAACGTGAACAATTCGGCATGTGTCAGCCCCAGGTTTTTTGCTTCGTGCAGCAAGGTGACAATGTAGGTTTGATAAAATGCGTTCTTGCGTTTGGCGCGCAGCTTTTCCCGCGCCCCTGTGGCGACAAACATGCCGATTCCTCTCTTCTTGTAGACAATGCCTTCTTCCACCAGCAGATTGATGCCTTTGCCGGCCGTGGCCGGGTTGATCTGAAGCAGGGTGGCCAGCTGATTGGTAGAGGGCAGTTGTTCTTCCTCCTGCAACGCGTCGCGCAGGATGTCGTCCTCGATGCTTTCTGCAATTTGCAGATAGATGGATTTCTCATTGTCAAAGTTCAGCTTCAAGCGCGCCCCCTCCTCTTTGTAAAGGTTATATGGTTAATTAC
>NZ_JBDNLG010000040.1:0-23057 GCF_047718355.1 Ethanoligenens sp. | reverse complement strand
CTTGTTTAGATTTGTTTTCGAGAGAAAGAAATTGAATTTCAGTATTAATACAGCAACAATTATCAAAACTGAAATAGAAATTAACAGTATAATTCGGTGCTTCATTGTATTGTCCCCATAAGTCAATAATATCCATTTTGCAATCAAAAAAACCCCACATCCGCACCCGCATAAACCGGTGTACTGGATGCCGCTACGATGCATATTACCCCATCATGGCAGTTGCAGAGCTGGAAAGTCACACATACCCGCGTTTTGTGCCATCAAAAGACGAATTGCTAATTGTAGTCTTGTTATTACCTTCTTTTTCATTTGCTTTTTCCTATGTCGCATTATTACTATGTAACGAGGGAATAGAATAATTTTACCATATTTGTGTAATATTCAACACATAATTTGTATGTATTTTGTGAACAATCTTTTTGGAAATATTTTATATAGTATTTCTAATATCTCTAAATAGCAAGGCGTATTCCAAAATCCTACATTTTTTTGTTGCTTGAATGCCCATAAAAATATGTGCGTAGTCATGTTAGGTCGAACTCATTGACTATCTGGATTACAAAATGATACCTTCAAGGAGATGTTATCATTATGTGTAACGAATAACGTGAATTGGCAAGACTGCTATCCAAGAAATGCAAGAGCATGGAGGGCGTCCAAAACCTCATAAAGGATTTATTCAAGGACACAGTTGAAAAATGCTTGAGGATGATTTCTCCGGCAATGTTTAATAATTAATCCATATAACTGACTATGCTCAAGTGAGGAGGTATCGCAACCAACATATGAATATGGTTAGGGCAGCATTCTGCCTCTATTATTTCCACACCCTTGCGTTCACTCAATTCTCGTAAAATTTTCCCTATGTCCGCCCTGATTTTGCGATATATTATTTGTCGACGATATTTCGGGGCAAACACGATATGGTATTTGTATCTCCATTTACTATGTGATAAACTTTTTACGTCATCCATTGACAGAAACCTCCCAAGCTTCCTTGCGTTGGTTGTCAGACCTTCATTTGTGTAGCATAGGCGGTTTTTTCTGTGTCCCATAAGGTTTTACCCACCCCCAGTTCAACTGGTGGGTGTATCTTGCCTGTTCGGCAACAATAAGAAAGAATCACACCCCGAAAGATGTGATTCTTATTTTCAGTAAATATTAGTGCGATCTTATACCAATATTTACCTACCAGTTTGGTGCGGGAGATGGGACTTGAACCCACATACCGAAGTACCGGCTCCTAAGACCGGCGCGTCTGCCATTCCGCCACTCCCGCGTAGTCACGTCAGTTATGATAGCACATCTATTTGCGGGATGTCAACAGTTTGTCTATAATTTCCCACAAAGCAAACAGGCAAGACAACGATATGTCTTGCCTGTTTGCTTTGTGGGAACGTGTCGGGGGGATAAGGTGCCATATGAAAAACGGTTTCTCAAATCGGAGTAAACATACATCGATGTGGCGTACACGGCCTGCTCCGCCAGATACTTTCAGATACCAATTAAATAGCTGTGGCTGTGATGGTATCGCCCTCAGCAGAAAAATTGAATGTTTTAATCTGCCGATCACAGAATGTCACCAACAACTCAGCAATTTTATCCTCCACCTCGCGGCGCACATTACGTCGCAAATCACGAGCACCAAATTTGCCGCCGATTGATTTTTTGACCAGCGCGGCAATCAGAGCATCGTCCCAGAGCAGATCCATACTTTTTTGTGCGAGTGATGTTTTGAGCTCATTCAGCATCAAGCCTGTGATAAGGCCGAAATCATCTTCTGTAAGCGGGCGGAAGACCACAATTTCGTCAATACGGCTTAAAAATTCAGGACGTAGGAAATCAGCCAGTGCCTTGTGTGCGCGTTCTTTTGCAACAACATTTGGTTCTCGATTAAAACCAAGCGAATTGGTTTTTTTGTCTGAACCGGCATTTGAAGTCATTACGATGACAGTGTTTTCAAAATTGACCTTGCGCCCATGTGAATCGGTCACATGGCCGTCGTCCAAAATCTGCAGCAAAATATTCAATACATCAGGATGTGCCTTTTCAATTTCATCCATCAAAATGACTGAATAGGGTTTGCGGCGTACTTTTTCAGTAAGTTGTCCGGCCTCGTCATATCCGACATATCCCGGAGGTGCTCCGATAATGCGGGAAACCGAATGCTTTTCCATAAATTCCGACATGTCCAGTCGAATCAGGGAATCAGGCTGATCAAACAATTCGGCGGCAAGTACTTTGACCAGTTCGGTCTTGCCAACGCCAGTCGGGCCGACGAAAATAAAGGAAGCCGGGCGGCGGCGCGGGCTGATTTGTACACGGCTGCGACGAATTGCAAGAGAAACAGCTTTTACTGCTTCATCTTGACCGATGATCTTCTCTTTGAGGGTGTCCTCTAAGGTAGATAAACGTTTAAGTTCCTGTTCCCGTATACGGGAGGCTGGAATGCCGGTCCAAAGCTCAATAACATAGGCAAGGTCATCTTCTGTTACGGCAACATCACCAGCGGCATCACGCAGGCCCTGCGCTTTTGCTAACAAGCGGCATTCCTCGCTCTTTACATCGGCCAGTTGTTTGTAGATATCCTGGCCCTCGGTTTGCATGAGCTGTTCTTCTTGTGCTTTAAGCGTAGTTAATTCACGTTCGACGCCCGACAATTCGGATGCGGCTTTGTTGCGCAGAGCCGAGCATGAGCAAGATTCATCCAAAAGGTCGATGGCTTTATCAGGAAGGAATCGGTCGGTAATATACCGTTCCGAAAATGTGACAATACGCTCTAAAATTTCCTCGGGGATACGTACACCGTGGAAGCGCTCATAATAGTCTCTGATCCCTTTAAGCACTTCCAGTGTTTCTTCCAAGGATGGTTCTAATACCTTGACAGGTTGGAACCTGCGTTCAAGTGCCGCGTCCTTTTCGATGTATTTCCGATATTCATCGAAGGTCGTTGCTCCGATGACCTGGATTTCCCCACGAGACAGAGCGGGTTTGAGAATGTTTGCGGCGTTCATGGAACCTTCAGCATCCCCCGTACCTACCAAATTGTGCACTTCATCAATGAAAAGGATGATGTTACCGGCCTTTTTGACTTCGTCAATCAAGCCCTTGATGCGCCCTTCAAATTGCCCACGAAATTGTGTACCGGCCACAAGAGCTGTCAAATCCAGCAGATAGAGCTCGCGATCTGCCAGCCTTGGCGGAATATCACCGGACGCAATTTTCAGCGCCAGTCCTTCTGCAATGGCGGTTTTACCAACGCCTGGCTCACCGATGAGGCAAGGATTGTTTTTAGTGCGTCTGCATAAAATCTGCTCCACCCGATAGATTTCGCGTTCGCGGCCTACGATGCGGTCAATTTTCCCGTCTTCGGCTTTACCAGTCAAGTTGATGCAATAGCTATCCAGATATTTGTGCTTAACGGCTTTGTTTTCATGTACCTTGGGCTCCCGTGTCTTTTCATTACCGGAACCGTTATTTCCTTGATTGGTTCCTTGAAACAGATTTTCTAAAAATGGAAAAGGCGAGGACGGGGAACCGCTGGCGGCTTCTCCGTCAGTAGCGCTGCCAGCAATCAGATTTTCCAGCTCACTGCCCATGTTTTCAAGATCTTCATCCGATACACCCATTTTTTCCACCAAATCATTAACAGGTTTAATACCAAGTTCACGCGCGCACTGAATACAAAGACCGTCATTGATGGTCTTGCCATTTTCCACGCGGGTGATGAACACGACGGCGATACGTTTTTTGCAACGAGAACAATACATAATTTTCTCCTTTTAACCCCACGGGGAAGTATTTGCCTGAGATCGACTGTGCTGTGCGGATAGGATTGCAGATTAGTCGTTGTTACGACCTTTCTTTGATGCAAGCTTTACAAATACAGGTATATACATAATAAATGAAAAAAGCATGAATAAAAGGCTGATACCGATTAAAATATCGGTAATGCCACGGTTCGGTCGGAAAACGATGATGGAAACCATCACCACATAAAACACGACCGTACCAAGTTTGCCGAACCATTTTGCGCCGGAAAGCGTTTTGCCCGTATGCAACATCCGGGCGCCGGCAATAATCATCAGTGCTTCGGCTACAAAAATGACAAACAACCACCACGGTGCCACCTGGCCCACTACCAGACAGACACAAACGGTCGCCTGCGTTAGTTTATCGGCAAACGGATCAAGGATTTTCCCCAGGTCTGTCGTCATGTGGAAATGGCGGGCGATGATGCCGTCCAAGACATCCGTCAAGCCGGAGATGCCCAGAATCGCAGCAGCAATAAGACCGCCATGCGCATGCGGAGAAAAAAAGACCACAATAAAAACAGGAATGAGTGCAAGGCGCAATACAGAAAGCCAATTGGGAATTCCAAACGTTTTAAACGACCCGTGTTTTGTCATTTTTGACACCTCCGCCCCTTATACGCTCCATATGATTTCGCCCGCGCCGTTTTCATCACCGAAAAGGACGCGGGCGCCGCTGTGTAGCGTTGGATTTAACCTATCATATCACACTCTTATCGTTTTCACAATATTTTTGCAAAGGGATTTGACTGATAGAAATATTTAAAAACGGAGGTTTGATCGATCACAGCAGTTGTAATGGGAAAATTCGAAACATTTAGTATGGGTAACAGTGCGGAAATCAGGGTGCAGATCACAAATAGCATTAAGAATGCCTTCACGATGCCAAGGACAGCGCCTCCGATCCGGTTAAGTGCGCCGAGGACGGGTACGCGGGAAATTCCTAAAGATAGGTTCTCAAAGATATGCACGGCCGTTATGAACAAAAAGAACAGGATGATAAATGCAATCCCGCGCCCGATGGACATGCCTATCGGCTGTATCACGGCTTGCATGGCCGCGTTTTCCAGTTGCCCGGTTCCCTGCTGAAACAAGCTGTTCAGATTCAGCCCCGGGGCGAATTGCTGGATGGACTGGCCGAATTGTTCTGTTAAAGAAGACAGCGTATGTCCGGCAAGATAATTTTTCACATGTGCAAGCATAATATTTTGCAACAGATGGGTGTAGATCCAGGAACCGAGAGGCACGCTGAGCGCTATGGCAGCGAAAACAGCCAATACATACCCAACAAGCCCAATGACTGTGTACAGAAAGCCCCTCCTGTAGGATAGCCAAATGGTTGCTAAGATAATCAACACAGTGAGCACGTCCAGCAGAACGCTCATAAAAAATCCTTTCGCAGCGGGATGATACAAGTCATTTTTTAACCGGATAATGGTAAATGTTTTGCAGTCCAAAAATAAAATCGTTGTTTTTCTGCATCACAGCGGCCAATTTATCACCGGCGGCGTTTGTCACAGAGATTGGCTTGCCATTAGCGTCTCCCATCCAGATAAGGTTGGAAGAAAGTGCAACAATGCCGGATTGACCTGCGTAAACCGAGTCAATGTTATCCGTAATACTGACGGGTTTGGCAGAGAGAACCTGATCACCCGCGATTAGAGGCACCAAAAGAGAAGCGGCGGTTTCATTTTCATAATGATTGAAAACCAGCACTGTGGAACCACCGCTGTTACTATAACAAGAAAGTTGCCTGGTTCCATAGGCATAACTTCCAGTCTGTTTACCGCTGCCGTCTAAATACAGGGTCTGGTTATCGCCTACCGCGGTGATACGCCCGTTGCTGTTATACTGTATAGAAAATAGCAACGTACCGTCCACACGCTTTTTGCTCACCGGCTTTGTGCTTCCCAGACGAAACACATCTACAGTGGAGGAAATGCCGCCATTCTGGGCGCCGATCTCAATAGCGGCAACCGATGAGCCGTCGGGGCTGAGCGCCGCACACAGGATGCGACCTGCTGTATCGTACCAATGAAAAATGGATTTTCCTTGTGCATCATAGACCGTCAGCTCGCCCAGATACGCACTGGACTCACTCACAAGAGCAAAATTCCCGGTTGCCCCCATGCTGCCTGAAACGATGGGATTGGAAGCATTTGCAGAGACAGGCTCGTCAAAGCGCCGTTCTACCCGAAATTGTTTTCCGCCCCGGTCATAGAGCAGTGACCGTCCACTGGAAGCGGAAATTTGCGGGTTATTCATACCGTGCTGACGCCAGGCGAGCTGCGTTCCGGCACTGGAATACAGGAAGAAAGCTGTGTCGGTCAAGACACCAAGGTTGTTACCCATAGCGGCAGCGCCTTTGAAATCGCCGCTGGGCAGGCTGACGGGAAAACGGTTGGAAGAAGAACTGGTGAAGAAATTTTGAATGGCCTCGGTTGCTTCCGCTGGGAAAATATTATCCCAGTTGACATAAATCAACAACGCGAGAATCAGCGCGACCAGAAACAAGAGAACCCGCCGCCGCCGCCGTGTAATATGGCGGCGACGCGCCTCACGTAGATCTTTATAGAAAACCAGCCGGTCGGTTACCGTGTTTTCATATTTGTCGTCAGTAGTTTTCACGTCCTGTCCTCCCGTTTTGGCGCCGGCGTCATGTCGCACCCGTATCTATAGTATACCATATTGCAGTGGGCTCGCGCTATTTATGCTGTCGGTCATGTTGCTTCATCATACAGTATACGGTTGAGGTAAAGCCCGTGGGCCGGCGCAGTCGGGCCTGCCGCAGCGCGGTCAAGCGAATCGATCACAGCAGGAATATCCACGGGCTGGAGTTTGCCCTGTGCGGTATATAGCAATGTTCCAACCATAATACGCACCATGTTATACAGAAATCCATTGCCGCGCACACGAAAAAACACTTGTTCTTTTTCCCGCCGTACCTGCGAGCAGGAGATAGTGCGCACGGTGTCGGTCACAGAACTGCCCGCCGCACGGAACGATGCAAAATCATGCCGACCAAGAAAATAACGGGCGGCTTTGTCCATGGCGGCGTCATCAAGCGGGCAGGGAACATGCAGCATCCGCCCGCGCTGAAACGGATCACGTACCGGTGCGTTCCAGATTTGATACAGATACTCTTTTTCAAGCGCACTGTAACGCGCATGGAAAGAGGAGGGGACTTCCCTGCAAGACAGAACTGCGATATCACCCGGCAGACAGGCATTGAGTGCACGGACAAGATTCTCAGAGGGAATGGTATGTTCCGTGTGAAAATTGCAGGCATAGGAGCGGGCGTGCACCCCTGCGTCGGTGCGGCTGCAACCAGTCACCGGAGGACGCTGACGCAGGATGGTTTCCAGTGCATCCTGCAAGGTCTGCTGCACGGTCACACTGTTTTTCTGTACTTGCCAGCCGTGGTAGGCTGTGCCGTCAAAACGCAAGTATAACAGCAGATTGCGCATCGCCCGCCCTCCTTTTTCAAATGCTGCCGAAATCGTTCACGAAATCGTTCAAATGATATGCGGCAGGATAAAGTTCAGATACAGTACACAGCCGAACAGCAGAGTGGTGACGGCCGCCGCCGCGTAATCCCTCCCGGTAAAGCGCAGAATATGCAGGCGGGTGCGGCCCTGACCGCCTTGATAACAGCGGCAGTCCATTGCCAGCGCCAACTCGTCTGCCCGCCGGAACGCCGACACGAACAGCGGAATGAGAATAGGCAGCAATGCCTTAACACGCCTCAACAGGTTACCGCTTTCAAAATCCGCACCGCGTGCCTTTTGGGCCTGCATGATCTTTTCTGTTTCTTCAGTCAGGGTGGGAATAAACCGCAGGGCAATGGTCATCATCATGGATAGTTCATGCACCGGCAGTTTGATTTTGGCAAGCGGGGCCAGCATGACCTCCAAACCGTCGGTCAGCAGAATGGGCGACGTGGTGTAAGTCAGCATGGATGCGCCGATGATGAGAAAAATAACCCGGGCAGACATAAAGGCAGCCGTAGCAATGCCCTCACGCGTGAGGGTGAAAATCCAAATATGTGCCAAGGCATGACCCGGCACATAAAACATATTGACAACCCCGGCAATCAGGATAACAATCACAAGCGGCTTGATACCGTTGAGCAGCATTTTAATTGGAATATGTGCCAGTGCCGTGACCACCAGGATAAACACGGCGGCGATTGCCAACCCGACAGCGCTCTGCGCCGTGAACAGCGTGGCCATATAGAATAACGACAGCAGGATTTTCATGCGCGGGTCCATTCGGTGCACGACCGATTCGCCGGGAAAATACTGCCCAATGGTGATGTCCCGTATCATCTACGCGCCTCCTTGAGTACCCGCAGGATTTCTGCCTTGCCCTGTTCTACCGTATAAACGGTATCCCGTACCGGATACCCCAGCTCTTTCAGGCGCAGGAATACGCGGGTGATCTGTGGTACGTCCAGTCCCATTTCCAAGAGTTCGCGCGAGCGGGCGAAGGTGGCGGGGACGGTATCGCACAGGATGGCTTTGCCTTTATCCATCACCAGCACGCGGGTGGCCAGCCGGGCGATGTCTTCCATACTGTGGGAAACAAGCAACACTGTGTTGCCTTGTTTGCGCTGGTAATCGCGAATGCGTTCCAAGATGGATTCACGACCGCGCGGGTCCAGGCCGGCGGCAGGTTCGTCCAGAATTAGCACACTGGGGCGCATGGCCAGCACACCGGCGATGGCAACGCGGCGTTTTTGTCCGCCGGAAAGGGCAAAGGGGGATTGCTCCAGCCATCCGGGTTCCACGCCGACAAAGGACGCCGCTTCCCGAACGCGTGCGTCAATTTCCGCTTCATCCAGCCCCATGTTGCGGGGGCCGAACGCAATGTCTTTGTAAACGGTTTCTTCAAACAGCTGGTATTCCGGATATTGAAACACCAAACCAACTTTAAAGCGTAAAGCGCGTTTGTTGGAATTTTTATCCCAGATATCCTGCCCGTCAATGAATACGCGGCCGCTGGTGGGTTTGAGCAGACCGTTAAGGTGCTGGAGCAGCGTCGATTTGCCGGAACCGGTGTGCCCGATTACGCCGATGAATTCCCCTTTTTCCATGCAAAGGGTAACATCGTCCAGGGCGGTCTGTTCAAATGGGGTACCGGTGCCGTATTTGTAGGTTACATGTTCGATTTGGATGATGGGCAATGCGATCCCTCCAGCAAGCCGGCGAGCGCGTCGGCAAGTTCGTTGACGGTAAGAAGCCCCCGAGGCAGCTTTATGCCGCATTTTTCCAGTTCATGTGACAACTCGGCAGTCTGCGGCACATCCAGCCCGACCGACTGAAGCAGGGAAATGTTGCTGAAGACCTCTCTGGGTGCGCCGTCGAGAATGATGTCTCCGCGCTCCATCACGACCACACGATCGGTCTGCACCGCTTCATCCATAAAGTGGGTGATGAGCACTACGGTCACACCCTGTGCGTGCAGATTCTGCAAAGTGGCGAGTACTTCCCGTCGTCCACGCGGGTCCAGCATGGCGGTTGGCTCATCCAGCACAATGCAGTCCGGCTGCATCGCCAGTACACCGGCGATAGCGACCCGTTGCTTCTGCCCGCCGGACAGATGGTGTGGCGGACGCTTGCGAAAATCATACATACCGACGGCTTTTAGAGCTTCGTCCACCCGGCGGCGGATTTCTGCTGTCGGCACGCCCATATTTTCCAATGCAAACGCCACATCTTCTTCTACAATGGTGGCGACAATCTGGTTGTCAGGGTTTTGGAATACCATGCCGATGTGTCGGCGGATATCGTACAGATGTGCTTCATCCCGCGTATCAATACCCATGGCGCGTACTTCGCCGGACTCCGGCAGCAAAATGGCGTTGAAATGTTTGGACAAAGTGGATTTTCCGGACCCGTTGTGCCCAAGGATGGCAAGGAATTGACCTCGCGGCACTTGCAAGCTGATATTATGCAGGGCTTGCACACGCCGTGTCTCATCGACCGAATAAGAATAAGAAATGTTTTGAACGTCTATGATGTTTTCCATATCGGATGCACCGCCTTTGCGCTGTTTTCGTGTACGGCCGCGTTATGCAAAGGAGAGGAGCGCGGTCGCGCCGCAGGGAAGCACCAGTCCGCTTTCCTGTACCGGCAAACCGATTTCGTCAGCTTCCAGCCGCCCGCCGCGTCCTTTAGCCGCTGTAACCCCCAGCATATACGCCATGACCGAAGGCGACAGACCGGTGGTGTAGGAGTTTAGCAGGAAAAAGAGGGGGTTGTCCGAGAGCAGTTCTGCTGTTTGTTTGAGTAGATCAAAAAGCGTCTGTTCCAGTTTCCAGATCTCGCCCCCGGGGCCGCGTCCGTAGGACGGCGGGTCCATCAAGATGGCATCGTACCGGTTGCCGCGCCGTATTTCACGGGCGACAAATTTGCCGCAGTCATCCACAAGATAACGAACCGGTTTATCTGTCAACCCGGAAAGTGCGGCGTTCTCTTTAGCCCACGCGACCATGCCTTTTGCCGCATCCACATGGGTCACCTGCGCACCTGCGGCAGCGCAAGCCACTGTCGCGCCGCCGGTATAGGCAAACAGGTTGAGAACCTTGATGGGCCGTCCAGCATGTTGAATGGTTTGACGCATCCACTCCCAGTTCACGGCCTGTTCAGGAAACAGCCCAGTGTGTTTGAAGCCCATCGGCTTGAGCAGAAACTTTAGGTCGCTATATGAGATCTGCCACTGATCAGGCAGATTGGCTTCCCAGTATCCGCCACCCGCCTTGGACCGGTGATAATGTCCGTCTGCATGGCGCCATGCGTCGCCGCGCGGGGTGTTCCAAATGACCTGTGGGTCAGGACGGATTAAGGTATAGTCTGCCCAACGTTCCAGCTTTTCTCCGTCCGAGGTGTCCAATACCGTGTATTCTTTCCAGCCATCGGCTACACGCATGTTGTCTATGCCCCCATTCGGGTCTTGACAATGTCGGCGATGCTGCCTGCCAGTTTTTCGATTGTGTGGATATCCTTGCCCTCTACCATCACGCGGATGAGCGGCTCGGTGCCGGAAGCGCGTACCAATACACGACCGTCGCCGGCCAGAGCCGCTTCCGCCTTCTGAACAGCGGCGGAAACTGCCGTGTCTGCCGAAAGGCGGGTCTTACCGTCAGCGCAGACCTTCACATTGACCATCACTTGCGGATAGGTTGGCATGACGGCAGCCAATTCGGACGCCTTGCAACCCGCATTTTTGAGTGCGTTGATGAGTCGGATAGCCGTCAATTGGCCATCACCGGTGGTTGCGTCATGTAAAAAGATAATGTGTCCGGACTGCTCACCGCCAACTGCGTAGCCGTGGGCACGCATGGATTCGAGAACATAGCGGTCACCCACCTTGGTAGTTTCCACATGGATGCCGTTTGATTCTGCAAAACGGAAAAAGCCAAGGTTAGAGAGAACTGTTACAACCGCGGTATTTTCCGGCAGGATGCCCCGCTGCTTCATGTCATGAGAAAAAATAGCAATCAATTTATCGCCGTCGATGATGGAGCCGGTCTCATCTACCGCCAAACAGCGGTCGGCGTCTCCGTCAAAAGCTACGCCCAGATCACAGTGGTTTTTCAGTACAAACTGCTGTAGCTGTTCTAAATGCGTAGAGCCGCAACGGTCGTTGATATTGGTGCCGTTTGGGTTGGCACTGAGAATGTCACATTCCGCACCAAGTGCCGCAAACAGCAAAGGAGCCGTCACACTGGCCGCGCCGTTGGCACAATCCACCGCGATACGTAAACCCGAAAAATCTGTTTCCACCAGGCCGAGCAGGTGGCGGATATAATCGGCGGCAGCGTCTTTGGAATGCGAAATTCGCCCAATACCGTCGCCATCTTTTTGCGGAGGAACCGTTGCGCCGTCCAGCAGGATGGCTTCGATTTCTTCTTCCAGTTCATCCGACAGCTTATAGCCTTCGCTGTTGAACAACTTGATCCCGTTATATTCCATGGGGTTATGCGAGGCGGAAATCACCGCGCCCGCGTCGGCCTCATATTTCTGTACCAGGTAGGCTACCGCCGGAGTGGGAACCACGCCGAGCAGGAGAACATCCGCGCCTACGGAGCAAAACCCGGCAGCTAAGGCGCTTTCCAGCATGTCCGCTGAAACGCGTGTGTCGGTGCCGATGAGGATGCGCGGTCGATGATGCATTGCCTCCGTTAACACCAAAGCCGCCGCGCGGCCGAGGTTCATGGCAAGTGCACAGTCCAGTTCCGTGCCGGCTACGCCGCGCACACCGTCGGTTCCAAAAAGTCTGCCCATGTTTTGTTGTACCGCCTTTCAAGCAATCAAAAGGTGACGGGTAACGACGCCCGTTACGCTCATTCTTTATTTTATTCTATGCAGTTGTTTTTCTCTGGAGATGCTGTGTTTTTTACAAATCCACGGTTTGCTTATAAAAAGGATTGCTGCTGCGGATCTGGCGGCGGCGTTTGTGGCGGGTTCATCCCCAAATGGGTATAGGCCGCCGCAGTTGCCATCCGTCCGCGCGGGGTGCGCATCAGGAAGCCGATCTGCATCAGGTAGGGTTCGCACACATCCTCAAGCGTGACAGCCTCTTCACCCATCGCCGCCGCCAATGTTTCCAGACCGGCCGGACCGCCGCCGTAGTGCTGAATGAGCACCCGCAGCATCCGACGGTCGGTGGCATCCAACCCCAGCGCGTCAACCTCCAGCCGGTCAAGCGCCAGTTTGGCAGCTTTGTGCGTAATAACGCCGGTTCCCATAACCTGCGCAAAATCGCGCACCCGCCGTAGCAGGCGGTTGGCGACACGCGGCGTGCCGCGCGCCCGCCCGGCAATCTCAAGTGCGCCTTCCGGATCGCAGTCAATTTGCAAAATGCCAGCACTGCGGGTAATAATGCCGCACAGTTCCTCTTTGGTATAAAGCTGCAAACGCATTAAGACACCGAATCTGTCGCGCAGAGGGGAAGTGAGCTGCCCCGCACGCGTTGTCGCGCCTATAAGTGTGAAACGCGGTAAATCCAGCCGTATGGAGCGTGCGGACGGACCTTTGCCGAGGATGATGTCCAGCGCGTAATCTTCCATGGCCGGGTAGAGCACTTCCTCCACACTGCGCGATAGGCGGTGAACTTCGTCGATAAACAAAATATCGTGCGGGGCAAGGTTGGTCAACAGCGCGGCCAGATCGCCCTGCTTTTCAATGGCTGGGCCGGAGGTGACGCGCAGATTCACCCCCATTTCATTGGCGATGACGCCCGCAAGCGTGGTTTTACCCAGCCCTGGCGGGCCGTAAAGCAACACATGATCGAGTGCTTCTCCACGTTTTTTGGCCGCTTCGATGAAAATCTTCAGATTTTCTTTGACTTTTTCCTGCCCGGTATAATCTTCCAGTGTGCGGGGGCGCAAATTTTGTTCTGCCTCCGCATCCTCCGCAGTATAGTCCGGTGTCACGATGCGGTTCTCAAAATCCGATTCCATGTTTTATTCCTTGTTCTAATGCGTGCACACGGCACAAATGCTGTCGTTATGCTCTTGCAAGCAAACGCAGAGCCTGCCGGATCATATCTTCCACAGAAAGCGCAGAATTGCATTGGCCCACAGCCCCCATTGCTTCCGCGTTGGAATAGCCGAGAACAACCAGTGCGCTTACAGCTTCCGCCGCATTGCCGCCGGAAACAACCGGTGCAGGCGCTCCTTCCAGTAGGGAAGAGGCAGCTTGCTCGCCGCTGATTTTATCTTTCAATTCCAGCACAATACGCTGGGCGGTCTTGTTGCCGATACCCGGTGCGCGGGTAAGCGCTTTGGCATCCCCGGATGCCACGGAAAAAGCAAACTGCGCGGGTGTGGTTTGCGACAAAATGGAGAGCGCCGCTTTTGGCCCGACACCGGATACACCGATGAGTAACCGAAAACAGTGTAACTCCTGCTCAGTGGCAAAACCAAACAGGTCAAGTGCATCCTCCCGCACGTTTAGGTGCGTGTATAAAAAAGTATCTTTTCCCTGTGGCGGGAGCGTATTCAATGTATTCGAAGTGGTCAGGCACTTGAACCCGACCCCTCCGCACGAAATGACGGCTACGCCCGGTTCTGTATGGGTGAGCGTGCCGTTTAAACTATAAATCAAGTTCGTATGTCACCGTCCTTGTTGGTAGAGCGCGCCCAGGCGAGAGCCTGCGCTGTTGGCGTGACAGATAGCGATTGCCAAGGCATCTGCGGTATCGTCTGGCTTTGGCACTTCGCGCAGGTTGAGCAGCATCCGCGTCAGTTCCATTACTTGTGCCTTTTCCGCACGCCCATAGCCCACAACTGCCTGTTTAACTTGTAATGGCGTATATTCCGCAATGGAGACGTGCGCCTGCTCGGCCGAAAGAACAATCACGCCTCGCGCTTCCGCTACAGCAATGGCCGTGGTCGTGTTGGTATTAAAAAAAAGCTCTTCTACCGCCATCGCATCGGGCTTGCAAACGTGAAAAAGTTCC
Source organism: Ethanoligenens sp. (assembly GCF_047718355.1). NCBI lineage: Bacteria > Bacillati > Bacillota > Clostridia > Eubacteriales > Oscillospiraceae > Ethanoligenens > Ethanoligenens sp. The sequence goes on along the minus strand of NZ_JBDNLG010000040.1, from coordinate 8,775 downwards.
CGCATTCCATCGTGAATCTGCGCCAACCGCTCGGGAAAAGGTGTTTTCGCGTGTGTACGGATGGCGCCGTATTCCAGAACGGTATAGCGGTTCTGTTCGTACCTTATCGCACCATATCCCACGATAGCGTAACCGGGGTCTATCCCCAAAATGACCATATTGTCCTCCGCGCGGGTTTGACGTTTTATTGGCGCATACAGTTGCAAAAAATCAACTTAATATTGCATTTTATTATAGCATATGCGGCTCCTGCGGGCAAGCCGACATTCGGATTTGCCTACAGAAGCGGCTATATATTCATCTGGCCCACGCATTTTTTGTTGTGTGTCCGTCCTCGGGTGTTGAAAGCCCCCTATTCTTGGTCTATAATACTAAGGATATGAAATGGCCATGCGTATATGGCGGAAGGCAGGAGAAACACATGGAACAATCACGCATTGAGGCCTATTTTGCGGCGCAGAAGCAGACGCTGCTCGATGATATATGCCGCGTTGTGCGCATCAAGAGTGACAAGGGGGAGGCTCTGCCCGGCAAACCATTTGGTGAGGGCCCGGTGGCGGCGCTAGAGGAAATGCTCCACCTGGCGGAAAGCATGGGATTTCGCACCAAAAATTATGAGAACTATATTGGCACGGTGGATTTCAATACGAAACAAACGCAACTTGCTATCCTCGCGCATCTGGATGTTGTGCCGGCGGGGAACGACTGGACGGTCACGCAGCCATTTGCCCCGGTTATTCAGGACGGAAAATTGTACGGGCGCGGTACGTCGGATGACAAAGGCCCTGCCGTTGTTGCACTTTATGCGCTGAAAGCGGTAAAGGATCTTGGCGTATCTTTGCAAAAAAATGTGCGCCTGATTGTTGGAACCGATGAAGAATGCGGCAGCGCGGATATTGCCTATTATTATAGCAAGGAAAAGGAAGATCCGATGACGTTTTCGCCGGACGCGTCTTTTCCAGTGATCAATATCGAAAAAGCGCGGTTGGTCGGGACGCTTTCCGCGACGTTTTCACGAAACGATACATTGCCGCGCGTAAAACAAATGGATGCAGGCGTAAAGGAAAACGTAGTGCACGACGTTGCCAAGGCGGTGGTGGAAGGCCTTGCGCCGGAAAAATTGGTTCCTTTCCTCAGGCAGGCAGAAGAGCAGACCGGCGCGCAGTTTACGGTCGGTTCTGGGAAAGACGGGGTGGAGATCACCGTCAAAGGCAAGTCCGCTCACGCATCCACGCCGGAGCAGGGGAATAATGCATTGACTGCATTACTTTCTTTACTGGCTGCACTGCCTTTGGCAAAAAGCGACGGTGCAGACAAACTGTGCGCGCTGGCAAAGCTGTTCCCACACGGGGATACGGTTGGTCACGCTGCAGGCGTAGCACAGGCAGATGATGCATCCGGAGCGCTGACCATCAGCTTGAACATGTTGCATGTGGATGAAAACGGCATGTCCGGTGTGTTTGACTGCCGCGCGCCACTTTGCGCAACTGAAGAAAACTTGCAGAATGTCTTGCAAAAGCAATTTGAAACGGCGGGTTTTAGCTTGCGGCAGGATTTTGCACCTGCACATCATGTGCCGGGTGATACGCCGTTTGTGCGCACGTTGCTCAAGTGCTATGAGCAGTACACCGGCCGCAAAGGGGAATGCATGGCGACGGGGGGCGGTACGTATGTGCATGAGCTGCAAAACGGCGTGGCGTTTGGGTGTTCGATGCCGGAGACTGACAACCGGATGCATGGCGCGGATGAATTCGCCGTTGTAGACGAACTGCTGACCGCCGCCAAAATATATACGCAGGCCATAATTGACCTGTGCGGAGAAGTGGGCGGATGATTTATTTAGACTATGCCGCCCACACTCCGGCAGATGAAACAGTTTTGCAGACCTTTTGTGACACCACGCGGGACTATACGGCGAATCCCAGTTCACCGCATCCGCTCGGTCTGACGGCGAAAGAGCGGTTGGACGCGGCAACACGGGAAATCGCTGCACTGGTGGACGCGAAGGAAACCGAAATCATCTACACGTCGGGTGCAAGTGAGAGCAACAATCTCGCCATCAAGGGTGCGGCACATCAGTATCGGATGCGCGGCAAGCATATCCTGAGTACTTGGCTGGAACATTCTTCGGTTACCGGCGCGCTTGCCGCTCTGACGCAGGAAGGCTATGAAATCGAATACCTCAATCTTACGCCGGAGGGTCAGGTCGATCTGGCAGATTTAAGAGCCAAATTGCGCAAAGACACGGTATTGGTTTCGGTCTGTATGGTGGACAGCGAAGTTGGACTGCGTCAGCCGGTTGCCGAAATCAAGGAAATTCTGATGGATTATCCGCACTGTGTATTCCATGTGGATGCGGCACAGGCGGCGGGCAAACTGCCTGTTTCTCTAAAAGACGCCGACCTCATCACTTTTGCGCCGCACAAATTTTATGGACTGATTGGTTCGGGTGTGCTTTTGCGGCGGGAATCCGTGTTGCTCACGCCGCTGATTGACGGCGGTATCAGCACTACACCGTTTCGCAGCGGTACGCCTGCCTTGCCGCATATCGCCGCGACGGCAACGGCACTTTCGTTGGCTCTGCGAGAGCGGGAAACCCGCATAACGTATGTGGAATCGCTCAATCGGCGGCTTCGCCAGGCACTGGCGGCTGACCCGGATATACGGATCAACAGCACGACTTGCGCTGTTCCCTATATTTTGAATATCAGCCTGCCGGGTGTACGTGCGGAAAAAATGCAGCAGGCATTGGCCGAACAGGACATCTGTCTGTCCACCAAATCGGCTTGCTGTGCGCCTGGCACAGTATCGCGTCCCGTCTTCGCACTCACCAAAGACAAAAAGGCCGCGCTGTCTACTTTGCGTATCAGTTTGAGCCATCTTACCACCGCGGAAGAAATTGAAGCCTTTTTGGCGGCGTTTGGCAAATGCAAGCGCACGCTGTATCAATAAACAGGAATGGTCAAAACCATGGAATTTTACGAACAAGTCGAGCGAAGCATTCAGAAAAAATACCGCAAAGAAATCTGGATTCGATTTATACAAAGCATCAAGGAATACAATCTGATTCAAGAGGGCGACCACGTGGCCGTCTGTATTTCGGGTGGCAAGGATTCCATGTGCATGGCAAAATGTTTTCAATTGCTTGCCCGCCACAGCGAAGTGCCGTTCACTGCGGAATATCTGGTGATGGACCCTGGATACAACGCCATTAATCGCCAGCGCATATTGGACAACGCGGACGCCATGCAGATTCCGATTCATCTGTTTGAAACACAGATTTTTGATATTGTGGCGGAAGTGGACACATCGCCCTGTTACCTTTGCGCCAAAATGCGGCGCGGTCACCTGTACAAACAGGCGCAGGAATTGGGTTGTAATAAAATTGCACTGGCGCACCATTTTGACGATGCGATCGAAACCGTGCTGATGAGTATGCTGTACAGCGGCGAACTGAAGACCATGATGCCCAAACTGCACAGCGCACATTTTCCGGGTATGGAACTCATACGCCCGATGTACATGGTGCGGGAGGCCGATATCATCGCGTGGCGGCAGTATAATGCGCTGTCTTTTATTCAGTGTGCCTGCCGCTTTACAGAGAATTGTGTGCTGGGCGATAACGGCGGCGGCTCCAAACGGCAGGAGATGAAAGCGCTTGTCAAGAAATTCCGGCAGACCAGCCCGGTTATCGACACGAACATCTTCCGCAGTATGCACAATGTCAATCTGGATGCCATCATCGGCTGGCGGCAAAATGGCAAACGCCACAGCTTTTTGGATGAATACGGGGAATAGAATGCCTTTTTAAAAAATGTTTATGCCGGCATAAGGGGGTGCGGCATTGAATCTTCATTTGGTCAAAGTAGGTGCAGCAGATGCAGAAGAAATGCTCCGCATGCAAAGGAAGTGCTTTGCTGCGCATTATCAACGGTATCGGGATATCAAAAGTCCTTATAAACAGTCCATTGAACAGATGTGCTTGCGTATTCAATATGAGCATGGGTTCTATTATGCCATTGTCTGGAATAAAAGGCGTGTTGGGGGATTGTTCTTGATTAAAAGAGAACACAACTGGTATCACGTTGGAATATTGTATGTTCTGCCAATGTTTCAAGGAAAAGGCCTCGGGCAGGCTGTACTGGCAATGGCGGAGCAACTGCATGGAAATGTCCAAAGATGGACGCTGGATTGTCCGAAGGATTTGCCGCTTAACCGCCGTTGCTATGAAAAGTCTGGTTATCGGCTGACTGGCGAGACGGAGGTCGTAAACGGCCGTTTGACACTGGTGTATTATCAGAAAGAGCGGCCTGTGTAAACGTACTGAAGGGTATGGCGCCTTCCGTCATGCATGATTGTTTAATCAATCACATGATGTGCATACCATTTGTTTCCCCGGAATCGGCGCAGGAAGATAATACCGCGTACAAACCATTCGGCATCCATTGCAAACCAGAACCCTGCAATACCAAGTTTCAATACGAACCCGAGCAGGAGTCCGACGCCAAGGCGAAACAGCCACATGGAAAGCATGGATACGATTGATGTGAATTTCGAGTCGCCTGCTGCACGCAACGCCGAGGGCAGCACAAAACTGAGCGACCACGCTGGAATCTGTGCAATCGCGTTGACAAACAGGATGAGCGAGATTGTAGGCAATATCGCCGCTGGCGCGTGAAACAGGACAGACATGGATGCCAGTATGGGAATGGTGAGTATATCCGTAAAAATATAGGAGGCTGACGAAATCCAGAGAAAGTTGCGGATAAACTTTTTGGCGTCTTTCAAGCTGCCGTAGCCAATACACTGTCCAACCACGGTCACAATGGAAAGCAGCAACGCGTTCCCAGGAATCTGTATAACGCCTAACACGGAGTTACAGATGGCATTTACCGCGATGGAATACGTCCCTAACCCAACAATGAAAATCTGGGTCAAGATTTTACCACCGTTGAAAAACATTTGTTCTGCGGCAAACGGAATACCGATAAACAGAATGCGTTTTGCCAGTGCAAACTGGACGTGAAACATATCCTGCCAGCGGAATCGCAGAGATAAATTGATTCGTATGAGATAAAACAGCGCACAGGCTGCTCCCAGATAACGGGAAAGGTTGACGGAAATCGCCATGCCAAGCACGCCGAGATGCAGCGCGTTGATAAATAACAAGTTAAAGCCAACATATGAGAGATTCATAATGAGTGATAGGGAAAGTGCACTGCGCGATTCCCCAATTCCTCTCAATGCGCCGCACACGCTTTCTTCCGCTGCAATCCCGCAGTAGGACAGGCAGCTCCCGATAAAATAGATGCGCGCATTCGCCATGACATCGGGGGAAGCTGTGCCAAACAACACCGAAAGCACTGGCCCATGCAGCACCAGAAACAGCGTGCTGATGACCAATGCAAACAGGAAAACCGATGTGACCGAACCGGCGGCGGATTTGGAAACCATTGCGTTATCGCCCCGCCCCTTGTATTGGGCGACGACCACGGTGCCACCGGTGGAAACTGCAACAAATACGGAAACCAGAAAAATATTGATGGAGTCCACCATGTTGACAGCACTGACCGCTGCTACGCCGGTGGAACTAATCATGGCGGTGTTAATGAGATTGCTGCCGAATACGAATGCCTGATCGACCATGATGGGAAGAATAATAGCAATGACCTGTCGATAATCCAGAAAATCTCCGGACAGGTGCCGTCGGAGTAAACTACGCAGATAAATGCGAGATTTTAGAAATGGATATTTCTTTGTTTGCACAAGATTCGCCACACTTTCGCCGTTTATTCTAACACAATCGACGATTTAAAAAAAGAGCTGGCGATATAAAAGAATTCACAACCCGAAAATTATGTCGTTTTCACATAAAGAAGGATTGCTCAGAACAATATGTTGTCGCAATCTCCAAAATCTTCAATAAAAAAACACGAGCCAACGTTTTAAACGCTGACTCGTGTTTTTTAAAAGTTATGCATACCCCACACTATAAGCAGGGTTGATTATGAGGAAATTATTTGCCGTAATATGCAGCTTTATAAAGCTCGGCAATCTCGCTGACAAGCGGCAGGCGTGGGTTGGCACCTGTGCACTGATCGGAGAACGCTTTGTCAGAAAGAGAATCCAAGTTCGCCAAAAATACATTTTCAGGCACACCAGTTGCTTGGATGCTCATTGGTTCGTTCACAGTCTTCATCAAATCGCGGATGGCTTTCACGAGGGAAGCCACGCCTTCTTCTGGAGTACTTGCTTTCAGACCAACGTGACGAGCGATTTCTTGGAAACGCTGCGGTGCAATATAGGTCTCATATTTTGGCCAAATTGCATATTTCGTCGGTTTCGGTTGGCCGTTGTACGCAACAACGTAGGGGAGAAGGATAGCATTTGCGCGTCCGTGCGGGATGTGGTACTCGCCACCAAGTTTATGAGCCATCGAGTGATTCAAGCCGAGGAATGCGTTGGTAAACGCCATACCAGCCATGCAGGAAGCATTGTGCATCTTCATGCGTGCTTCCGCATCTTTCGCACCATCTGCATATGCACGGGGCAGATATTTAAAGACAATCTCAATTGCTTTGAGCGCCAAGCCATCGGTATAATCGTTGGCCAGAACCGACACATAGGCTTCAATCGCATGGGTCAAAACATCCAAACCGGTATCTGCTGTGGTGGATTTCGGCATCGTCATGACGAACTGAGGATCGATGATGGCGACATTCGGGGTAAGTGCATAATCAGCCAGCGGATATTTGAAGTTATTGACTTTATCCGAGATAACGGCAAAAGATGTGACTTCAGAGCCAGTACCGGATGTGGTGGGAACTGCAACCATTTGGCATTTTTTGCCGAGTTCCGGGAAATGGTATGCACGTTTGCGGATATCCATGAATTTCTCATGGGCGCCTTTAAAGTCAAAATCCGGTTGCTCATAGAACAGCCACATGCCCTTTGCTGCGTCCATAGAAGAACCGCCGCCAAGTGCGATAATGACATCTGGCTCAAACTTCTTCATCGCTTCTACGCCGCGCATAACAGTCTCAAAGGACGGATCTGGCTCGACTTCAGAAAAAATCTGGCTGTGGCAGTATTGCTGACGTTTGCGGAGATAATACAGGACTTTTTCCACATTGCCAAGTTTGACCATGACGGGATCGGTGACAATCATCGCACGGGAGATATTCGGCATTTTTTCAAGATATTGAATTGCGTCAAACTCGAAGTAAATCTTCGGCGGTACTTTAAACCACTGCATATTGACTCTCCTCTTGGCAATGCGCTTTTTGTTGATTAAGTTGATAGCGCTGACATTCTGAGAAACAGAATTGTGGCCATAGGAGCCGCAGCCAAGAGTAAGGGAAGGAATATTGGCATTGTAGACGTCACCAATACCACCTTGAGAGGACGGTGTGTTTACCAACACGCGTCCAACTTTCATGTCTTCGCCATATTTCAGAATGATTTCATCGTTAGTGGAATGAATGGCGGCAGAGTGGCCAAGGCCACCGATTTCCAACATACGGAGAGCTGCTTTAAAAGCATCCTCCGTACTGCTGGCAATATAGTAACCCAACACCGGAGAAAGTTTCTCATGCACAAGAGGCACATCGAAATCCACTTTGTCCAATTTAGCAAGAAGAATCTTTGTATCGGCAGGTACTTTGATACCGGCTTGTTCCGCGATCCAAACCGCAGACTGGCCAACGACAGGAGGATTGACCGACATTCTATCGTTGATGACATACTTTGAAAGCTTTGCGGTCTCTTCCGGATTGGTGAAATAGCAGCCGTTATCTTTCATGATCTTTTCAAAATCGGCAGCGATTTCCTTATCGACAATTGCGGCCTGCTCAGAAGCGCAGATCATGCCGTTATCAAATGTCTTGGAAAGAATGAGATCGTGGCAGGCACGACGGAGCTTGGCAGATTTTTCAATGTAGCACGGAACATTACCAGGACCAACACCCAAGGCAGGTTTGCCGCAAGAGTATGCCGCTTTCACCATGCCGGGTCCACCGGTCGCCAAAATCGTGGCAACGCCGGGGTGGTTCATCAACGCGTTGGTCGCATCAATGGAAGGCTCACTGATAAACTGAACGATGTTGTCGGGGGCGCCGGCAGCCACAGCAGCTTCATTGAGGATACGAGCAGTTTCCGCGCAACATTTCTGTGCGGCTGGGTGGAAACCAAAGATAATGGGGTTACGGGTCTTTGCGCAGATAAGCGATTTGAAAATCGTGGTGGAAGTCGGGTTAGTAACCGGCGTGACACCAGCCACGATACCGACTGGCTCTGCAATGTCTACGTAGTCTTCCATATCGTTTTCGTCGACTACGCCAACTGTCTTTGCATATTTGATATCATGCCAAATATATTCGCTGGCAAATATATTTTTGGTAATTTTGTCTTCGTAGACACCGCGTTTGGTTTCTTCAACCGCCATTTTTGCCAGATACATGTGCTTATCCAATGCGGCAAGCGCCATGGCATGCACAATTTTGTCAACCTGTTCCTGATTAAATTTGGAGAACTCGTCCAAAGCTTTTTGCGCTTTTGCGACCAGATCGTCAATCATTTGATTCACGTCGGGTTTCTGCGCTTCCTGGGCTACTGCTTTTGTTTCGGTTGCCATTAAATTGCCCCCTTAAGCAATATTGTTAAATATTTATCAATATCATTATACGATATATTTTTGCAAGTTGCAAGTCATTCTTGTGCAAATCGGGCTATTTCACATAAAATTAGCGTAGTTTTCAAATTCATTATACATAATAG
>NZ_JBDNLG010000039.1:0-24549 GCF_047718355.1 Ethanoligenens sp. | reverse complement strand
CTGTTGGAGGTTCTGCCCAAATGCTTGCATGAAACTGTTCAACAGGAAATGGAGTTCCTTGGCCCTGTCCCGATGGAAGATACAGAGCAGGCGCAAAAGCGGATATTGAAAATTGCTCATCGCCTTCAAAAAGCGGAGGAAATGGGCGGGTAACCATATTGTGCATCATCCATAGAAAGGAGCGGCGGAAAAGTTGACCCAACATGTAAAGAAAACAGAACAGGTTCCGGTCGTGCAGACGACTTTTTTGCCGCTTGGCGATGTGGGCGGCCGGCAGGATATCAGCGAGGCCCGTTCACGCGGGATGCAAGAAGGACTTGCGTGCGGCTTTCAAGCGGGCAGCGAGCAGGTCTTGCGTGCGGCTCGCATTCAAATCGAAGAGGAACAGGCAGTAACAGAATCGGAGCGCATACGGCTGCAAACGCAAACACGGCAGGCGCTCGCGGCAAAACAGACGGCGTTGCCGGCTCTGGCCGTGAAAGAGGCCCGTCAGGCGCTGCATCTGGCGTTGCACCGTGATGATGAAGCCTATCTGCATCTGTTTGCGCAGGCGGCTGCACATGTAGGCCCTGTGGAACACGCTGTGCTTCGCGCGAACGCTTACGGCTGCGATATTGCCTCCCGGCATTTGGAATGGATGAAAAAGCAGATTGACGGACTGCAAAGTATAGAGATTCGCCAGACCGACGGCGACGATGGCCTGTGTGTTCTGGAAACAGAAGCGGGCAGTTTGGACGCAAGTGTTGAAACGCAGTTCCAAAAGGCCCTGCAGGTGGCGGGTTGGTTAGATCAGATCGTTGCGGGAGATTGATATGCTGCTCAAACAGGCAATTGAAAAAATGCGCGCGGCGGATCTGACTGTCAGCCGCGGCAGAGTGGAACGTGTAACCGGTCTCTCGGTGGAATCGGTTGGACCGGCGGTGCGCATCGGGGAAGTGTGCCATATTTATCCCCAAATGGGTGGAGAAGCGGTGACCGCCGAAGTCGTCGGTTTCCGTGACACGAAAATGCTGCTTATGCCCTATGACAGCCTGAACGGCGTTGGCCCTGGAAGCTTGGTGGAATCCACGGGCCACCCATTTTCCGTGCCGGTGGGCATGGACATGGTGGGGAGGGTGATTGATGGGATTGGGATGCCAATCGATGGAAAAGGCCCCATCACGGTGGAGGCGCACTACCTGATTGATGCCGAACCGGAAAACCCACTGCGCAGGCCCCGTATCAAAGAAACAATGCCCTTGGGGGTAAAGGCAATAGACGGGCTGCTTACCTGCGGGAAGGGCCAGCGTATCGGCATCTTTGCGGGGAGCGGCGTGGGCAAATCCACACTGATGGGTATGATCGCGCGAAATGCACAGGCGGATGTCAATGTCATCGCGCTGGTGGGTGAGCGCGGCAGAGAACTGCGTGACTTCATGGAAAAAGATCTGCAAGCCGAGGGGATGGCACGCACGGTGCTGGTGGTGGCCACATCCGACCGTCCAGCCATGGCGCGGGTCAAATGCGCCATGGTTGCTACGGCGGTAGCGGAATTTTTCCGTGACCGGGGTAAAAATGTCATGCTGATGATGGACAGTCTGACCCGTTTTGCCATGGCACAGCGCGAGATTGGTCTGGCGACCGGCGAGCCTCCGGTCGCGCGCGGTTATACGCCGTCTATTTTTGCCGTCATGCCCAAACTGCTGGAGCGTTCCGGCAATTTTGAAAAGGGGTCCATTACCGGTATTTACACGGTGCTGGTCGAAGGCGATGATATGAACGAACCGGTGGCCGATACGGTGCGCGGCATTCTGGATGGACATATTGTGTTGACCCGCGCACTGGCCATGCAGAACCATTATCCCGCTATCGATGTGCTGGCCAGTATCAGTCGACTGATGCCCGATATTGCCGCGGACGCCCATTTGGAACTGGCGGGGAACATGCGCCGCTTGATGGCGACCTATGAGAATTACGCTGATCTTATCAGCATCGGCGCGTACAAAGCAGGCAGCAGCGAGGAAGTGGACACAGCCATTCGGTTCCATAAGACGATCGAAATGTTCTTACGGCAGCGCGTAGGCGAGCCGTTTACCTTTGAACAGACCGTCGAAGCAATGCGGCAGGCATTGGCGGGATAAGGAGGCGGGAAGATGCGGAAATTCAAATTTCGTCTTGCGCCGGTGCGGAATTTACGCCAGTATGCGGAGCGCGAACAAAAGGATGTGCTTGCGCGTGAGCAGCACACCCTGCGCCTTTTGGAAGAAGAAGAAGAGGGTCTGCGGGTCGCCTATCGGGAATGGTCGGCGCGTTACCTACAGATTTGCCGTTCCGGCACCCGCCCGATGGAAATGGTGCGCATCCAGTCGTTTTTGTTGGAGCTGCGCACGCATGCGGAGGATGTCGCGGGTCGGATATACACGCAGACGGCGGCAGTGGAACAGGCAAGGCAGCTGCTTCTGGAAAAAATGCAGGCGCGCAAGACCATTGACGCACTTTACGGAAAACAGTTTCATGCATATCGTCATGAGCAAAAGATAGAAATGGAAAAAGAAATTGAGGAACAAGTCGCGGCGCGATGGGTCCGTTAAAGCACCGCAGGTATTCCATTGAAAGGAGGTGATATTTAGATGCAGATAACCAGTGTCGCACAAGCAACGAACTGCGCAAATAGCAATGATAGCGCGAGTCTTTCCGGTGCGCAAAGCGGCGGAGCGGATTTTGGTGCACTGCTTTTTTCACAGTCTGTCAATACAGCGGCACCCGGGTGCGTGCAAAGCAAAGCCACAGGCATGGAGACCAAAGCGGGCGGAGATTGCGACCATCCATCTTCCCAAAAGCAGGAAACTGCCGCACAACTGATTTTACAAATGATGGGATGCTCTGCTTTCATGCCGATCCAAACGATGCCGGCAAATGGCACGGATGCCATGCAGAGTACCGCCGTTACCGGTGAGCAGTCCGCATCGCATGTGCCGGTGACCGTTTCAAGCGCTTTTTCTGGCGGAACAGTGCCTTTTGCAGAACAGACCGGCTGCGCTTTCACGGGCGCTGTAGGGTTTTCCGCCGCATTGCAGGGTACATTGGAGCAAAATAATCAAACACTGGGGATGCCTTTTACCACACAGACACCGGCTGCCACAACGGCGGCGCAGGCAGTTCCCGCGCAGGTTGGCACATCCGCGATTCCGGTAGCGGCACAGGGCGTGGCCCCGCCGCTTCAAACCACATTGACCGCCGCGCAAACACCGGCTGCCACTACGCCGGCGCAGGCAGTTCCCACGCGGATTGGCACATCCGCGATTCCGGCGGCAACACAGGGCGTGACCCCGCCGCTTCAAACCACATCAACCGCCGCGCAAACACCGGCTGCCACTACGGCGGCGCAGGCAGTTTCCGCGCAGGTTGGCACATCCGCGATTCCGGTAGCGGCACAGGGCGTGACCCCGCCGCTTCAAACTACATCGACCGCCGCGCAAACACCGGCTGCTACTATGGCGGCGCAGGCGGGTGGGACGATGTTTTCTCAATTGGGCGAGCAGACCATCTCTGCACAAGGCGGGCAGCCGTCCTTGGAAAGCAGGTATAGAGATGCAGGTGCATTCGAGACGACGGGAAGTACGCTGAATCAAGCGGTGGGGCAGCATGGCTCTGTGGCGGCGACTTTTTCAGCCTCCGTGCAGAAAACCGATTCTTTAATGGACACGACGCTGACGGGAACGCAAACAGCTTCGGCCAGTACGAATGCTGCTCCGGCGACCGGCAGCGTTCAGGATACGCAAGTAAAAAACATTCTGTCGTCGGCAGTTGCGCAGGCGCAGAGCGGGCCGATATCCGCAGTGATTTCCGGGCAGAAAACGTCTGCTCCTTTTCAGAATATGATTTTACAAAACAATGGGGCAATTGATTCCTTAGCGGTCTCTATGCAAGGTGCGCCGGACGCACAATCCGGAAAAACGCTTTCGACATCGGATACACAGGCAACCATGCTTCATCCGGTTGCCATATCATCTGTTCCGGCCGCACAAGGCATGGCGGCGAGTTCATCAAATATTGGCGGGCAGACGTCTTCGTCCGACGGGCAAAACCGGAAGGAGGAGCGCCAGACAAGCACTGTGCCCCAAACATATGCCCAGTCGGTCTCGGTGCAGACGGTGACGCAGTCATCCACCCCGGTGCAGGCACAGCCCGCCGTCGAACAGAGCCATGTGACCACGCAGGTTGCCGACGCGGTCAAGAATGCGTTTGCGAATCAGCGCAGCGAACTGCGTGTCCATCTCAGTCCGGAAGATCTCGGCGGTATTACCATTAAGATGGTGTCGCAGGGGGGCGCCCTTACGGTTTCCATCGTGGCGGACAACCACCATACCTGTCAGATGCTCGCCACGGGGCTTGACCACTTGAAGAGCGCCATACAAAGCAGTGGCGTGCCGGTGCAGAAAACGGAAGTTTCTTATACACAGGCCGACAACACGGGGCAGACCCCAAATCAGCAAAATCAAGCAGGACAAAACCCGCAACAGCACAGAAGGCAGACACCGCAGACGTTCCGGCAAAGTCAACCAAACACAAGCGAACAGCAGGAAGCCGGGTTCGCGTCGTTCGTAAACCTGTTCGCATAAGAAAGGAGCGCGTATAATGAGTATAAGCAGCATCGCGTCGTTGGGCTCTTTGCCCACTGCCCCGAAAGCACTGTCCACGGATGATACCAGCAGCACGTTCGGTATGTCGGATTTCTTCACACTGATGACGAAGCAATTGCAATATCAAGACCCGCTGGAACCGACCGACAACAGCCAGTTTATGGCGCAAATGGCGCAGTTCAGCATGGTGGAACAGACGCAAAAGCTGGCGCAGGTCAGTAACATCACGGCGGGGACTTCCATGGTGGGCAAAGATGTCCTTTATACCACTACGGATCCGAATAGCGGGACGAGCACTACATCCGAAGGCGTGGTACAGGCGGTGGATTTCAGTGATTCCTCGACACCGCAGTGCTATGTCAATAATACATGGATTCCCCTCACTGGTATCACGCGCGTGACAGCTACGGATATGGTTACAACCAATTCCGGCACGGGGACAGATTCCTTGTCGGCCACCCCATCTTCCTCGGATTCTTCTACACCGTCATAAACAGATAAGGGGGGAAATCTGTTGTCAGAAATCCAGTTGAACAATGTCCTGCTGCCACCCGCCATTCTCCAGACGCAGACGGTGCAAGCCCCGCAATCGTCCACGGTTTTTACATTTTCGCAGACGCTGGAGGCAGCGCGGGAAAAGGAAAACGGTATCCATTTTTCCAAGCACGCACTGGAGCGGCTGGCCGACCGCAAGGTCACACTGGCAAGCAGCGACATGCAAAAGCTCAACAGCGCGGTGGATAAAGCGGCGGGCCATGGCCTGCGCGATTCACTCGTGCTGCTGGGTGGATTGGCGTTCATCGTGGATGTCCCGGGGAAAACTGTGGTGACAGCCATGCAGGTGGGCGAAAAAACGGGTGGTGTTTTTACCAATATCGACGGTGCCGTCATCGCATGATCTGGTCCTTTGGAGGGTCTGCGGGCTTGAATGTCTGATAGTCCGCCTATGCGGCAGCCGCCTTATATTGAAGTACAGGCAGAATAGACACGTTGATTTGTGATGTGATAAAAGAAAAGGAGATTTTTTCATGAGAGCTCTTAATTCAGCGGTTACAGGTTTGCGGGCACAGCAGACAGCTATGGATGTCATTGGCAATAACATTGCGAACGTTAATACGGCGGGCTTCAAGTCCAGCCGCACCGATTTCAGCGATTTGTTTTACCAGACACTGCAGGGCGGCACGAATACGACCAATGCCTCGGAAGTCGGGTATGGCACAAAGGTCAGCGGCATCAGCAAAGACATGAGTACCACGGGATACACCGCCACCGGCATTTCCAGCAACCTGTTCATCAGCGGGAACGGTTATTTCATTGTCAGCAATGACGACGGCAGCCACACCGCCGGTACCAGCAAAAGCGATCTTGCAGCCAATACGGCGACGGTAAATGATCTTTACACGCGCGTCGGCAATTTCAAAACAACTGCGGACGGTTATCTGGTGGATGCCAGCGGGAATTATGTAATGGGGGTGGACGCCTCCACACTGCAAACCGCAGCCATCAAGCTGCACGCAATTAACTTTGTGGGCTCCACGTTTCATCCAAGCGATGCCACAGGTACCACAGGCGATGTCACGATCCTTGATCCCAATTCTACGACGGCAACAGATGCGACCCATGTCAAGTGGGGCAGCAGCGCTATTCAGGATATGACGTTCAATCAGGACGGTACAATCTCTGCCACCATCAACGGGGTAAAAGGCACATTCGAATACGGCACGTCTGTTGGTGCTACCGGCGCGGCTGCCACAGATAACATGACCATTGGGCTTGCGTCTTTTGCCAATCAAGATGGGTTGACACAGGCGGGCAACACCTCGTTTGCTTCATCTGCCAGTTCTGGTTCGGCGTCGTATATGCAGCCGATGAACAACAATCAGACCTATCTGGTTTCGGGTGGACTGGAGCAGTCCAATGTCGATTTGGCGCAGGAGTTTACCAACATGATCGTGACGCAGCGCGGGTTTCAGGCCAATTCGCGCGTCATTACCGTTGCCGACTCTCTTCTGGAAGAAATCGTAAACTTGAAGCGTTCGTAAACGTGTCTGCGGGGGGAAGGGTAGAGCAATGATCAAAGTCACCAAGCTCAATGGCGAACGCTTTTACGTCAATCCGTTTGAGGTGGAGTTTATAGAGGAAACACCCGATACCGTGATCTCATTGAAAAGTGGAAAAAAAATTCTGGTTACAGAGAGTGCGGACACGGTGGTAGACGAGATGGTGGCGTTTTATCGCCGGGCAGTGGTGATTGCACGATCTTTTGAAACGAAGAACGGGTATAACAGCCGTCCGCGCGTGGATGAGGATGACCCCTATATATGACTGCCTGATACATAGCTGCCCGCCATTGTGACCGCCGCCGGGGAGGAATGCCGTTTCCATGTCGTTTGTGATTAGTCTTTTCTGTTGTGTTCTGCTTTTTGGGGTTTTTGCACTGGGCGGCGGCAATCCGGCGTTGCTTTTCGATTGGCGCTCGGTGCTGCTTGTGGTCGGGGGCGTGGCGGCACTGAGTGTTATGAGTTTTCCGGCGGGGGCGCTTGGTGCGCGTCTGCGTGATGCGGCCCGTACCATGCGTCGGACGAATGGGGAGAAGCTGGAAGAGGAACTGATTTCCCTTGCCATGCTGGCGAGAGAAAAAGGCATGTTGGCGTTGGAGGATGCGGAATCACGGATCGCTAACGCACTGGTGCGGGAGGGCGTACTGCTGATTTCCGGTGCGGCCAGTCAGGAAACGGTGTGTGCCGTCTTGCAAAAGCAGGCGGACGGTCAAAAGATAGGTGAGCAGGCCGCACAGGAATTGTTTGAACGCATGGCGTATTTGGCCATGGGTATCGGGGCGGCGGGAACGCTATTGAAAATTGTTTTGATGCTTCACCGCTATACAGGACCCCAGACACTTGCTCCCGGTATCGCCGGCGCGCTGCTGCCGGTTGCCTATGGTGCGCTGCTTGCTTACGTGGTATTTCTGCCGCTGGCGGCGCGCGTCCGCACCGGATCGATCAGGCAACAGAGTCTGCGGCAGGCCGCAATGGAAGGAATCCTTGCCGTGCAGGCGGGCGAGTCTATGTTTGTTGTGCAGGAGCGGCTGAAAACCATTCTGCATCCGACAGTGGACAAACATGCACGTGCGAACCGGTGAACGGACGGGTATCCAACCCGCGGCAATCTGATTCCAAAGGAAAGGGAGGTTGCGTATGAGCGACGTTTTGTCACAAAACCAAATCGATGAGCTGCTCCATTCACTGAGCAGCGGAGATATCAGCGTTAATGAGCTGGAAAATATCAGCGCAGAAAAAAGAGTGCGGCCTTATGATTTCAAAATTCCCAAGAAGTTCAATAAGGAGCAGCTCAAAACACTCAGCATCATCTACGAAAATTATGGGCGTCTGCTTTCCTCCTACCTTTCCGGTACGCTCCGCAGCTATTGCAAAGTGGAAGTGCTTACGATTGAAGAACAGCGGTATTTTGAGTATTCCAACGCTCTGCCGGAGAACATCCTCATGGGGATGATGGAGATGAACCCGCTGGAGGGGTCCTCGATGATCACTTTCAGCCAGTCGGTTGCCTTTGCCATTATCGACCGGCTGCTTGGCGGGCCGGGTGAAAACTATGAGGCCGATCGGGATTATACGGACATTGAATTGCAGCTGCTCAGACAAGTGGTGCAGACGATGTGCAATCTGGTGGGGGACGCGTGGTCCAATGTGTATGAGGTTAAGCCTGCGTTTACACGTCTGGAGAGCAATTCCCGCCAGAGTCAGCCGGTGTCTCCGAATGAAACGGTTGTTATCATCATGCTCAATGTTGAGATACGGGATGTGGTAGGCAATATCAGTTTCTGTATCCCGTATGTGATTTTGGAGCCGGTGATTGAGCAACTGAACACCCGTTATTGGTTTACCGAGAGCCGCGGCAAGGATGCGAATGAAGCGTCCAACAAAGAGAACTTGCTGCGCAAAGTGCGCCAGATTCCCGTTGAAATGCGCGCCGTTCTCGGGAGCGGACACATCACCTTGCGGGAAGCACTGGACCTGCAGGTGGGGGATGTCATCGGCCTGGACCAGCATATGCATCAAAAAGCGGCTGTTTTTGCGGGCAAAGACAAATGGTTTGAAGGAACACTTGGTACATGGCACAACAACCGGGCCGTTCGGGTGGATGGAATCCTACTGGAAAGTGGAGTGAAAGATGAGTCAAAATGAGGAGTTGGTCCTGACGCAGGACGAGAAAGATATCATCGGGGAAATCAGCAATATCAGCATGGGCTCGGCGGCAACGGCCCTGTCCAATATCATCAGTCAAAAAGTAGTGATCACATCGCCGCGTGTGGAAAAGGGTTCCCAACAAGCCATTGAGGACATTGAAAAGATTCCATCCATCGGCGTCATCATCTCCTATACCGAGGGCGTGGTCGGTGAAAATTTCCTGATCATCCGTTCCTCAGATGCGGCCAAGATTGTCAACGTCCTTATGGGCGAGGAGATGGACAGTGAAGAGTTTGGCGAGATCCAGATCAGCGCCATCGCTGAAGTGATGAACCAGATGATGGGTGGCGCGGCGACTGCGCTTTCCGGGTTTATAGGCCGTACGGTTAACATATCGCCCCCGTCCGCGTTCGTCCTTACAGAGGAGAACAAAGGCGAAAAACTGGCGTTTATCTATGAACAAGCCGATTCATCCGTGTTTGTAAAATTCCAGTTCCATGTCGAAAACATGTTCGAAAGTGAAATCTTTATGGTGATGACACGCGCGTTTTCTCAGGAGCTGGTGCAGGCCATGCTGGAGAAAATGGGTGTGACCAACCTTTCGGAACTTTCTGGGAATACGGAGCCCGTTGCACCTCCAGCTCCCGCACAGCAGGTTTCTCAACCCGCGGCACAGGAACCACAGGCGGTGCCGGTTGCTTCCGTGCCGCAGCCGGCTGCCAGTTCTGCCGCACAAGGACCGTCGGCTGTCAGGCGGGAGGCGGCAGCCGCTACGGCTGTGCGTCCGGCGGTGCTGCCGCAATTTTCCCCGCATCCGGTGCTGACTAACGAGGAACAAGATAATTTTGAATTGATTCAAGAGGTACCCCTTGAGCTCTCGGTGGAAGTGGGACGGGCGCACAAGCTGGTGCGCGAGGTTCTGGCTCTTTCAGTGGGCTCGATCATTGAACTGGACAAGCAGGCGGGCGACCCGGTGGATGTCATTGTCAACGGTCAACTCATCGCACACGGTGAGGTCGTGGTGATTGACGAGAGCTTTGGGGTGCGCATCACAGAGATCCTTGGTAAACAATCCAACACATAAAGATAAACAGGGGGAATTATTGTGGGAAAAAGAATTATGGTTGTGGATGATGCTGCTTTTATGCGCATGATGCTCAAAAACATCCTAACCAAAGGCGGGTATGAAATTGCGGACGAAGCGGGCGATGGACAGCAGGCGGTGGAAAAGTATTCCGCAGCCTCTCCGGATCTGGTCATCATGGATATCACCATGCCCAATCTGGACGGGATTGGCGCACTGAAAGCCATCAAAAAAATCGATCCGGGCGCAAAAATCATTATGTGTTCTGCTATGGGGCAGGAGGCCATGGTTGTGGAAGCCATCAAGGAAGGCGCTATGGATTTCATTGTCAAACCGTTTCAGGCGGACAGGCTGCTTGCCGCTATCTCCCGTGTGATGCCGGATTGATCGGCCGCGCGGACGCATGTAAGGGGGGGACTGGTTCTTGGGAGCGATTATCAAGCTGCTGCTGACTGTGGTCATCGTCATTATATTTTTCTTTTTGGCCTATGTTGTCACTCGTGTTGTCGCTGGGGGGAACTTTCTGGGGGTCAGGGGCAAGAACATCCGTATCCTTGAGAAATTGCCGCTTTCCCGTGACAGCTCCATTCTGCTTTTGCGGGCGGTGGATAAAGTCCTTGTTGTGGGTGTCACTCCATCCGGTATGACCACGCTGCGAGAGCTCGCTCCCGATGCGGTGGAACTGGAAGAGCCGCCCGCGACTCCGCAGGATTTTGCAACGGTTTTTAAAATTGCCTTGCGGGATTCCGTTCCGCGCGGGCGCGTGCGTGAGCGGGTGAGTAAGTGGCTGCACGTTGAAAAGGATGAGGAACATGACAAACATCTTTAAGCGAATACGGCATGTGTTTCAAAAACACAAGGCTTTACGGTTCGCGTGCGCCGCGGCGATGTTCTGTGTCATATTTTCAAGCGGACTGGCCGTCTCGGCCGCCAGCAGCGACCCTGGAATATCCCTCACACTCAACGGGTTGACCACCCCCGCGGGCACCGCGAACACTCTCCAGATTTTACTGCTGCTCACACTGATTTCGCTGGCGCCTTCAATCCTGATTATGATGACTTCGTTCACGCGCATCATCATCCTGCTTTCATTCCTGCGCAATGCGTTGGGTACGCAGCAGACACCGCCCAATCAGGTGCTGGTGGGGATTGCGCTGTTTTTGTCCTTGTTTATTATGCAGCCGGTCATTACCCAAATCAACAACACAGCGTATCAGCCGCTTGTAAACGGTAAGATTACCACCGAGCAGGCGGAAGTAAACGCGATGAAACCGCTGCGGCAGTTCATGTTCCGTCAGACGGAGAACGCCAGCATGAAGACATTCCTCACGATGGCGGGTACGCCGACTGTAAAGTCCTTGGACAATATCCCCAACAGTGTGCTTATTCCGGCATTTGTCATCAGCGAACTCAAACGAGCGTTTATGATGGGGTTTTTGATTTATCTGCCATTTCTCGTTATCGATATCATCGTGGCCTCCACACTCATGTCCATGGGCATGATGATGCTGCCGCCAACCATGATTTCTCTGCCGCTTAAACTGGCGCTTTTTGTGCTGGTGGACGGTTGGGGACTGACCGTGCAGTCTTTGGTGCACAGTTTCCGATGACCATAGGCATTCAAGCGGGCTGGAAAGGGGCGGAGAAATGAACGAGTCTCAAATCGCTGATATCGCACACCGTACACTGATTATGGCGGCCACTTTAGGCATCCCGCTTTTGGTAGTCTGTCTGGTGGTCGGGTTGGTTGTTTCTATTTTCGAGACGGCGACCCAAATTCATGAGCAATCGCTGAACTTTCTGCCCAAGCTGGTAGCAGTGCTTTTGGTGCTGCTGATTGCGGGTGGTTGGATGGTGGGACAGATGACGTCGTTCACCCACGAAGTGTTCAACGCGATTGCGGGCATCACGTAAATGCACGCAGTAAACCGGCAGGAGGAATGTCATCCATGACGATCACCACGGGATTGAACATAGATTTGTTTTTGCTGGTGTTCCTGCGGGTGACCGGGATGATGCTGTTCAATCCCATATTTGGCCGCACCAGTGTGCCGAATATCCTGAAAGTGGCGTTCAGCCTGCTGGTCGCCTTTATCATGGTTCCTACCCTGCATGGCGTGCAGGTTCAGATGGATGGGCCGGTCAATTTTATTGTGGCTGGGCTTCTGGAATTCTCCATCGGGTTCGGTATTGGCGTGTTGGTCAATATGATCTTTTCAGTGGTGGCCCTCGCCGGGGAATATATCGACATGCAGCTGGGACTTTCCATGGCGCAGATCTATGACCCCAGTTCCGGCATCAGTATGCCGGTGATCGGCAGTTTTTACAATTTGATTCTCTTATTGGTGTTCCTTGCTGGGAACGCACATCTTTCCTTATTCGCCATGTTGGCCGATTCGTTCCATGTGGTGCCGCCCGGTGCCGCCGCCATCACGCCCGGTGCCGCACAGTTTGTGGTGAGGATGGGCGGCGATATGTTGGAAATGGGCCTGCGGATGGCTATACCGGTTATTGCGGTGGAACTCATTTGTGTGGTGGCAATCGGGTTGATCATGCGGGCGGTACCCTCCATCAATATTTTTGCGTTCGGCATCCAAATTCAGAGCATTGTGGGCATCGTGGTGCTGCTGGTGGCTGTGCCGGTCACGGTGAGTATGTGCAGCGGTCTGGTGGCGTTGTTGCTGGAAAAAGTCGCCGAGTTTATCCGTTTGCTGTAGCCCCTAAGCATGTGCAATATCGTTTCACGGTGCTTTATCGGAACTTGAAAGCGGGCTTTGCCTGCAAGGGGGGAACGGCGTGCCCGAATCTGCGGGAGACAAAACCGAAAAAGCTACCCCGAAACGGCGGCAGGACGAACGTAAAAAGGGGCATGTCGTACAGAGTGCCGATATCACGGCGGCGGTTTCCATGGGAGGTACCTTTGCGGTCTTGCGTGTTCTGGGGCCCTCGATGGCTAAAAATCTGTCGAATGGAATGCGCAATTTGCTGGGGAATCTGTCGTCTACGGTCAGCGGATATGAAGACATGCGCGCCCGTCTGATGGTTGGCCTTTCCGTCATCATACAAGTGGCCGTGCCGGTGATGCTGGTCGCTTTTGTTGCTGCGGTGGCTGTTACGCTGGCGCAGACACGGCTGCTGGTGGTGCCCGACCAACTCAAACCGGATTTTTCAAAGCTGAACCCACTGGAAGGCATCAAGAAACTTTTTTCCGTGCGCTCACTTGTCGAATTAGGCAAGTCCATCCTAAAAATTGTACTGGTGGGCGCGGTGGTGTTCTTTGAGATCAAGCCGAAGATGCATACCATCCTGCTGCTCTACAACATGAGTCTTGCGCAGTCGTTCACGTGGGTCGCGGGTGTTTTGGCCGATATCGGCATCAAGGTCTCTGCGGTGATGCTGGCACTCGGTGCAATCGACTATTTTTACCAGTGGTTTCAATACGAAAAAGATATCCGTATGTCAAAGGAAGAGGTCAAGGAAGAGTTCAAGCAGATGGAGGGCAACCCCGAGATTAAGGGTAAAATCAAAAGCCTGCAAAGGCAGATGGCACGCAGACACATGATGCAGGATGTGCCAAAAGCCGATGTGGTGCTTCGTAACCCCACACATTATGCCGTGGCGCTCAGATATGAGCACGGCAAGCAACGCGCACCGGTTTGTGTGGCAAAGGGGCGAAATGCCGTGGCACTGCGCATCGTGGAGATTGCGGAGGAAAACCATGTACATATCACGGAGAACCCGCCGCTCACCCGTGCGTTGTTCAAGGCTGTGGAGGTGGGCGCGGAAATCCCGGCGGAATTTTATAAGGCGGTCGCGGAAGTGCTCGCATATATCTATAAGCTGCGGCGCGCTGGTCGCAGATAAGGTGACAGGAAAGGAGGGGCGGCCATGAAATGGATTAAAAACAGTGCGGTGTCCATCGCACTAATTGGTGTGGTCTTTCTGATCATCATCCCGTTACCGGCGGCTGCGCTTGACTTTTTGTTCATGCTCAATCTGGCAATCGGGCTGGTTATCCTGCTGACGGCACTGTTTATCAAGGACACGCTCCAATTTTCTGTTTTCCCGTCCCTGCTGCTGATGACCACGCTGTTCCGTCTGGCATTGGAGATATCCGCCACCCGCTTGATTCTTTCCAATGGCGGGGACGCGGGCGAGGTCATCAGCGCGTTTGGCAGTTTTGTCATCAAGGGCAATCTGGTCGTGGGAGTGGTCGTGTTCCTCATTATCGTGGTGGTGCAGTTCATTGTCATCACGAAAGGCTCCGAGCGTGTGGCCGAGGTGGCCGCTCGTTTTACACTGGACGCCATGCCGGGAAAGCAGATGGCCATCGATGCGGATCTCAACGCGGGTATCATTACCGAGCAGCAAGCACGTACACGCCGCAGCAATATCCAACGTGAGGCGGATTTCTACGGTTCCATGGACGGTGCCTCCAAATTTGTCAAGGGAGATGCCACTGTTGCCATCTTGATCGTCATTATCAACATTGTAGGCGGGGTGATTGCCGGTCTGGTGGGCGGCAAAGATATCCAGGACGTGCTTAAGACATATACCCAGGCGACAATCGGTGAGGGACTGCTCGCGCAGCTGCCTGCGCTGCTCATCTCGGTGGCGACCGGTATGATCGTCACCCGTGCCGCTTCCAACACCAACATAAGCGAAGACCTGACCGCACAGTTATTTTCCCGCCCACTGGTGCTGCGCATCACGGGCGGCGTTCTGCTGTGCATGATGTTCCTGCCGGGCTTTCCCGCACCGGTACTGTTTTTGGAGGGTGCACTGTTCATCGTAATGAGTTTCGTGGTGGACCGTAGGCAAAAAAGGGAGCAGGCCACACCTGCCGCCGCAATGGCTGCGCCGGCAGAAGACTCCGAGTTGAAAAAACTGCAAAACCCCGAAAATGTATACCAGTATCTTGAGGTGGAAACCGTTGAGATGGAATTCGGATACAGCCTGATTCCGCTGGTGGACGAATCGCAGGGCGGTACATTTGTAGATAAAGTGGTGATGTTCCGCAAACAGTTTGCACTGGATACCGGCATGGTGATTCCCAGTGTGCGGATGCGTGATAATATCCAATTGGGCAACAACACCTATGTGGTCAAAATACGCGGCGAGGAAGTCGCACGGGGCGAATTGCTGGTGGGCAGTCTGCTTGTGATGAATCCATCCGCAGACACGTTCGATATCGACGGGGTGGATACCATTGAACCGGCGTTTGGCCTGAAAGCCCGATGGATATCACCGGCCAGACGCAGCGAGGCGGAGATGAAAGGCTACACGGTGATCGAACCGTCGGCGGTCATGATGACCCATCTCTCCGAGGTCATCCGCCGTCACGCATGGGAGCTGCTTGGCCGCAAAGAAGTCAATGCGCTGCTGGATACCGTCAAGAAAAACAACGCGTCTTTGGTGGATGAATTGATTCCGAATAAGCTCACAGTAGGGGAATTGCAAAAAGTGATTCAAAACCTGCTGCGGGAATATGTCCCCATCCGGGACATGGTGGGCATTCTCGAAACACTGGCCGACCATGCACCCAAGATTAAAGATCCGGACCTGCTTTCCGAATTTGTACGGCAGGGTCTGCGGCGCGCTATTTCACATAAGCTGGCGCCGCAGGGGGAATTGCAGGTAATTACTGTCGACCCGCAGTTGGAACAGATGATCAACCAAAGCGTACGCCAGACCGAAAGCGGTCCCTATCTTGCGCTTGACCCCGACAAGGCACAGGCGGTGATTGATAATTTAACTGCCATAGTCGGTAAATGCGGCGAGGCCGGCATCGAACCGATTGTGCTGGTGGCGCCTCAGACACGGTTGTATCTAAAACGATTGACCGAACAGGCATTGCCGGATCTGACTGTTATCAGTTATAATGAATTGGAAAACAATATCAAAATACAGGCGCTTGGCGCCGTAGCTGCCTGATTTGTCGGGTGAATATGCGGGTTTGAATAAACGGCCCTGAGGTGGTGAAGACATGACCGGCACGACATATGAAGAGGAGACCGATGTACTGTGGAAGGCCTATCGGCAGACCGGCAGTGTGGAGGCACGCAATGCACTGGTGCTGCACTACGGCTGGCTGGTGCGTGTGCTTGTGCGGCGCGTGATGTCTGTGAGCGGCAGCTATGCGGAAAGCGACGACCTGAACAGCTGCGGCACCATCGGACTGATCAAGGCTGTTGAAAAATTCGATCAAACCAAAGGCGTCACATTTGAAACGTTTGCCACCTACCGCATCCGGGGCGAGATTCTTGACTTCGTGCGGCGCAGCGATTGGGTGCCGCGTGGCGTACGCAAACGGGTAATGGAACTGGAAAACGCTGAAAACGAATTGGTTTCCCTGCTGGGTCGCCGCCCATCGGACGAGGAATTGTGCGAGCGGATGGGCGTCCAGAACCGTGTGCTTGAAAAAACCCGCGCCAGTGCGGAGCATTTCCATGTGCTTTCGTTTGAGGAAATGCTGCACGATGCGGAAGGCGCTGTGGCTGGTGGGGATTCGCCGGAAGGTGTGCTGCAAGAAAGCGAGTTGCAGGAGATGCTCACTAAGGCAGTGGAAAATTTGCCGGAACGTGACCGGCTTGTCGTCACACTGTATTATTATGAGGAGTTGACCTTGAGGGAGATCAGTGAGGTGCTTGGTGTGACTGAGTCGCGGGTCTCGCAGATTCACTCACGCGCCGTGAACCGAATGAAAATAAGTTTGCAGGCCTATATCCGCACGTAAGTACATATGTGTCTTGAGGTGAAACCATGATTCGAGGGATTTTTTCGGCCGCTTCCGGGATGATTGCGCAGTATGAACGCATCAATGTGATGGGCAACAATCTGGATAACGCCGATTCACAGGGATTTAAAAGCGATGCGGTTTCCTTGCGCAGCTTTGATGAGGAATTGACAGAGCGCACCAGTGACAATGCCCAGATCGGCACGCTTGATGCCGGCGTAAAGGTGGGCGGTGTGGAGACCGACCTCTCCCAAGGGGAATTGGAACAGACCGGTACCGCAACCAATGTGGCGATAGAAGGCAATGGATTTTTTTCTGTTGCCGCGCCGGGGGAGCCGGTGCGCTATACGCGGGCGGGTAATTTTGTACCGGACGCATCGGGTTATCTATCCCTGCCATCCGGGCAGCGCCTGCTGGACAGCACCGGTGTTCCGGTTGCCGCTGCGGGCTTCCGCCTTCAGTCCAACGGCGCTTATACCAACGCTGCGGGGCAGGCGGGTACCATCCCGCTGTATACAGGTACGGCGACGAAACGCACGGACGGGTTCTTTGACCTGGC
Source organism: Ethanoligenens sp. (assembly GCF_047718355.1). Lineage (NCBI taxonomy): Bacteria > Bacillati > Bacillota > Clostridia > Eubacteriales > Oscillospiraceae > Ethanoligenens > Ethanoligenens sp. The sequence goes on along the minus strand of NZ_JBDNLG010000039.1, from coordinate 7,340 downwards.
CGGCGCACAGGCGGCTGCCGGTTCCAACTTGTTACAGGGATATGTGGAAAAATCTAATGTCAGTGCAGTGAACGGTATGACCGGACTGATTGAAGCCAGCCGTTCATTCCAATCCTGTCAGCAGGCGTATAATACAGCTACCGACACACTGGATAAATTGGTGACACAAGTGGGCGCCCTGCGGTAAGCGCAGCGCCCGAAAAGGGAGGATACGCGATGATACAGGCTTTTTTTGGCGGTGCTGCGAGTCTTCGTGCCCGACAGACATCCATGGACACCATTGCCAACGATATTGCCAATGTGAATACGGCAGGCTATGTGCAGAAGGAAGCGTCTTTCAGTGATCTGCTGCATGATTCGATGGTGCGCCCGGACAATACGGCATATGCGGAAGAATTGCAGGGCAGCGGGGCCGCAGTGGACGCTATTGCGAAAGATATGTCGCCGAGCGCTTTGATTCAAACCGGTTCACAGCTGGATTTCGCGGCTAAAGGAAATGGATTTTTTGCCGTGCGTGATGCACAGGGAACTATTTCTTACACGCGGGCAGGAACCTTTACGGAAAAAATTGTGGGGGACGGCACGGTTCTGGCGGACGAGCAGGGGCGCACCGTGTTGGATGCACAGGGCAATGCCATCGCGGTGCGGGACGGCTCACCGCAGACAGAACCGGGTGTGTTCACGTTCACCTATCCCCAAAACCTAACTGCGCAGGGAGATACCCTGTTCACGCCAAACGCGTCCTCCGGCGCGGCACAGCTCTCCGGCGAGGGGGTTGCGCAGGGTGTGTATGAAGCGTCTAATGTGGATCTGGCGAATCAAATGAGCCGCATGATCGTGACACAACGCGGGTTTCAAATGAACGCGCGGGTGGTGTCTACCGCCGATCAGATAGAAGCGTATACCAACGATCTGCACTGATCGTCCGCCGCTATAGAATAAAGGAATACCAAACAGACGGCTCCTTTCGAACAGCGTTATCATCGGACAAATGTGTTTTTTCAAAAAGGAATGAAGCCGGGGCTTGATTTTTTTAGATATGTGCCGATATATGAATAGAGCGATGCCGTGTGTGGTGTGCGGAATGCGTTTCATACGGCGTGATGGCTGTGAAAGTGGTGAGACAAATGAAGATAGATGGATTTCAGCCGCATAACATTTATGCGTCGTTTTCTAAAGAAGGAAAAGAAGAAAAATCCGCGCAGACGTCAGCGGAACAGACGGGCAGTACGGATCGTGTGGAGATCTCTGCGGAAGCGGCAGACCTCGGCGAGGCGGCGCGCCTTTCCCAAAAGATTACAGACGCGTCCAATGAGACCGATCGGACGGAACGCCTTGCGGAGATTAAAAAACAGGTGCAGGGCGGGACATATCGGGTTTCTGCGGATAAAGTCGCGGGCAGTATGCTTGGCAGGCGGATTGACCGGCAGGTATAAGGGGTGGAGCGGATGCGCACATGGGTTGAAGAACTGGAAACAGCGCTCAAAAAAGAAGAACAGATTGTGCGTGCCCTGCTTGAACAGGCACTGTTGAAAACACCGGCGCTTCAGGTTGGAAATATCGCCGAATTAAGTGCGATTGTCAACCGGGAACAACCTCTGGTGCTGCAGCTGCAAAGCACGCGGGAGGGGCAGCAGCGTATCTTGTCCCAAAATGGCGTGGAGGGGGAAACATTGCGTGCGGTGATTGCACAGGCCCCCGAGAAGGAAGAGGCGCTTTCCCATCTCAGAGAGACCTTGCGGGCAGCCGTATTGGAATTGCAGCGTGTCAATACCAAAAACCACGCAATTGCCGCCTCCCGTTTTGCGCAGTACGATCAGTTGGTTAAATCCTTGCAGAAACCGCAGACTTTATACACCAATCACGGCGCGGCGTCCGGCAGGAAATCGACCGGACAAGCGTTTATAGATCAAAAAATATGACGGTGTCGGCTGTCTTAGAATAGAATTTACTGGCTGGAAGGAGTACTCTATGGCATCTTTAAACACAGGGCTGAATACCGCACTCTCCGGGCTTTCCGCGTCGCAGACAGCGCTGGCTGTGACGGCACATAATATTTCCAACGCCGCGACAACCGGTTATACCCGGCAGCAGGTGAATTTGCAGTCGCTTAATGTGAACACGGGAGAATACCAGTGGAAACCGGTCACGGCATATGTGGGAACTGGCGTAGACAGCAGTAAGGTGACGCAGGCACGCGATTCGTTTCTGGATGTGGGGTATCGTGCTGTTAATTCCCAGTACAGCGATTATCAGCAGCGGACGGACGACCTGTCACAAGTGGAAGATATTTTCAATGAAGTCTCAGCCAGCGGCGATGATAATCTGGCAGGTTTGAGCGGACAGCTCAATGCATTGGTGAATGACATTGGATCCTCTCAGTCGCCGACGGCTGCCTCCAGTATGGCGGGGAATATCCAGAACGATGTCAGTAATCTGACCACAAAGATCCGCACGGATTACAACAGTTTGCTCAATGTGCAGTCACGGGAGCAAAATAACCTGAGCATTGTGGTCAACGGGGGAACAAACAGCACAAATGGCGGCGTCAATGATATTTTGAGCAGCATTTCCACGCTGAACAAACAGATTGTCAGCATGGAAGTGGGCGGGCAGCCGGCAAACGACCTGCGTGACAAGCGCAACACACTGTTGGATACCCTGTCTGGAGAGCTGGATATCTCTGCGGTGGAGCAGTCGGATGGGAGTGTGACGGTACAGCTCGACAGTGATGTGGGCACTGCAGCCAACGCGATGTTGGTCGACAGCAACAATGTTGTCCATAAGATTACCGTAGATACAAACGGGCCTGCGGATTCGACCGGCTTGGCGACCACGGTTGTCACATGGGACGGCTCCGATATCAACAACCAGAACAGTACCTATGCCGCATCTGTCACGACAGGCGGGACAACGACATGGACAGGCAAGACACTTACCGTCGGCGGCGGTTCGGTCAACGGATATCTTGCCATTTTGAACGGTAACGGTTCCGGCACAGGCGATTATGGCGATGTGGGTGTGAACTATTTAAAGAACCGCCTCAATGATTTCGCCAGGTCCTTTGCAGATATTATGAACACGGCTGCTTCCGATACCAGCGTAAACGCCGGTGCCGGCGGTGCGACGCTGATTGATACACCTTGGACCGGCGATTCGAGCAAGGACCCCGCTGCGACCATAGATCTGAGCAGTGCTTGGAAAGCAAACAACACTCTTTTTTACGATAACTATAACTCGAGTGCCGCCGGGTCCAGCATTGGCGGCTATGCGCAGGCGTTTACCAATGCGTTGAGCGGCGATCAGGTGTCGGTTTATAACAGCGGCACCTTGTATGCATCCGGTTCACTGACAAAATATGCGGCGACTTTTTCCAATGATGTCGCCTCGGTCGTCAGCCATAATACCACGCAGGCCGGCACTTTTGAGACCCAGAAGGATGACCTTGATAAGCAACGCCAAGCTGTTTCCAGTGTATCAATCGACGAGGAAACGGTCAATCTGATGAAGTATCAGCAGATGTATGGTGCCAGCGCGCGGGTTATCACGACAATCAACGACATGATGAATACGTTGCTGACGATGGCACAATAAAGACGGAGGAAAACGATGCGTATCACAAATTCCATGGTGATGAACCAATATGCTAAACAGCTGAATCATAATGTGGAGCAGGTGTCTGATGACACGCAGAAACTGTCTTCCGGGCAAAAGTATTCCCGCGCGTCCCAGGACCCGGTGGAAGCCGCACAGATGGTGGAGATCAATGGGCAGCTGAAAACGGTCAATCGGTACCAGAGCAACATCCAAAGTGCACAAAGCTGGATGACGGAAACGGAAACAGTGGTGAATACGGACTATTATGGTATTCTGACAAAAGCCAATGTGACATTGAACACTGCATCCAGCTCCGGTACCAGCAGCACCACGAGTAACGCCGCACTTGCCCAAAATTTGCAGGGCTATCAGACAGATATGCTCAGCGCGTTGAACTCGATATCGGGTGGGCAGTATGTTTTGGGAGGCAGCAGCACCGGTAATCCACCATTCAAGGTGGGGACGGAAAGTGATTATACCGCATATGCCAACTATGTGACCGCCTATGGGACGGCCTATAACACGGCGTATCAGGCAGCTTATACTGCCGACCCGACGATTACCGATACTGCCGCACAGGCAAAGGCCGCAACGGCAGCCGCCGCGGATGCAGATGTCAAAACCGCACAGTCGTCGTTAACAGTGGCGCCTGTCTTTACCGTTTCCACCAGTGAGGCCAGCGGAACGCATACAGCAACCGTGACGGCATTTCTTTCCGAGGATGATATCAACGGCAAGTTGCTATATCAGGCGCCTGCCACAGGCGCGTATATTCCGATGTCCAAGATAAATAACAGTGCGCAGACGGCGGCGACCACTGTGAACGACCTGGCTTATTATAGTACGGAAAACAGCGCAATGACACGCACCAGCCCTATCGATCTCGGTTATGGTACGCAGATGAGCGGCGGTAAAGTGGTGGCGGGGACGGCATTTGAAGCGTCCACCAATCCACTTGACTTTTTATTGCAAAACGTCACAACAAGCGGCAGCCAAAATGTGTACGATGCTTTTGGAGAGACAGCAAATGCCCTGAGTCAAAATGATACCAGTTCGGTGAGCGCAACGTTCAGTTTGAATACGGATGCGATGACCAAAACAACGCTGGTACACACGGCTCTGGGCGCGAAACAGAACATGCTGACGTTCCTCTCCAATAAATATAGTGCGGATACCATCAATATCACACAGCAGCTGTCCAATGTGGAAGATGTGGACACCACCACGGCATATACGCAGTATTCCCTGCACTTGATGGCATATCAGGCATCGCTGTCCATCAGCAGCTCTATCTTGCAGAACAATCTGACACAATATTTGAAATAAATGTGGAGGGCCATGACAGATGGATGTGTTGCGGTTAGATGTTCAGCAGTCAATGGCTCGTCTGGATTTGCAGGCCCAAAATGCGCAGCTTTCCACCAGCATGCGCTCTGCCTCGGTGGAGGTCACCAAGGAGCCCGGCAGAATGACGATTGAGGCGAGCCACCCACAGCTTTCCATCGACGCTACCACAGCGAAATCGGAGGAAGGACACGCCACAACTGCCGAGTTGGTGAGCCAATTTGCCGATCAAGGGCAGCAGGCGGCCCAGACTGCCGCCCGGCAATATAATGAAATGGGACGAGTCTATCGCGCGCAGCTGCGCAATAAAAACGCAATCGTCAGACATGCGCTGGATCAGGCGGTTCCGGCGATGCCGATGTACACCATCGCGTTCGTGCCGTCCGCGCCACCGCAGGTATCGTTCACGGACAACACCTTGTCCTATGCGTATCAGCCGCCCGTGCTTCATGTGAATTGGAACACGTATCAAAATGCAGCCATCTCTACGGACCGCCCGGCACAACTTTCTATCTGGATGGCACAGCAGCCGGAGCTGCATTTTTCTGTGCAGGCGTAACTGTCTGCGCGGGGGGGGATGCCTCTCCTTATAACGGTGTGGATGAAACGGAAAGCGGGCTCTGCCTGCGGGAGTAGCAAATGCAGATCAATACCAAAGAATCCGGACCGATTGAAGTAGCCGAAGAGGATTTATTCCAATTTCCTCAAGGGTTATACGGATTTGAAGGACACACACATTTTGCAGTGCTAAAGGACTTGCAAAATCCGGAAAACCCTTTTATGTGGCTGCAAAGCGTATCGGAAAGAAGCGTCTGTTTTGCCGTGCTGGATGCCGCCGCGCTTTTTCGGGATTATCAGCCGCCGGTACCAGCGGCAATCGGCACACTGCTCTCCATAAATGCGGCGGAGCCGCCCCGCTATCTGGTCATTGCGAATCTACCGCAGGCTGACAGGCAGCTGTTCCTGAACTTGAAATGCCCAGTGGTGGTCAATCCGGCTGCCCGGCTGGGGGTGCAGATAATCCTGGAAGATGAACGCTATCCCATGCGGTATTATTTGCCGGCAAGGGAGGGCGATTGATATGTTGGTGCTCACCCGCAAAAAAGGGGAATCTTTCCTCATTGGCAAGGATATCGAAATCACGGTGTTGGAGCAGCAAGGAGATAAAGTAAAAATCGGCATCGCCGCGCCCCGTGCGCTGCCGGTTCTGCGCAAAGAACTGCTGGAGGCGGCGACCGACTTCAACCGTGAGGCTGCCGGTGTTGAGACCGACCTGCAAAGTCTTGCCGAGGCACTGGGCGGATTGCCCGGTTTTCCCTCTCAAGATAAAAAAATCTAAAAATTTTCTAAAAATACTCTAAAGTGTTCGTGCATAAGGCCGATATATAGGGTGTAATACAAAAACAATGCCGCAAGGCAAGGGAAAAGGATTTCCCTTTCACCATCAAGGAGGAACTACTTATGGTCATCAACCACAATATCGCAGCGCTGAACACGTTCAGCAATCTGCAGAAAAACACCGCAGCCACGCAGGATTCCCTGCAGAAACTGTCCACCGGCTCCAAAATCAATAAAGCCGCGGACGATGCTTCGGGTCTTGCCATCTCGCAGAAGATGCAGGCACAGATCAACGGTTTGGATCAGGCGCAGGAGAACGTGTCGAACGGCACCTCGCTCGTGCAGACTGCCGAAGGCGCGCTGGGCAATGTGCAGGATATTCTGCAAAAGATGCGCACCCTCGCCAACCAGGCACAGAACCAGACGCAGAACACTACGGATACGAGCAACCTGCAGGATCAGGCCAATGCGCTGGCACAGGAAATCAACCGCATTTCCGCACAGACCACCTACAACACCAAAAATGTTTTGTCCTCCACAGCTGCTGGCGACGGTCTGTTCACGACATCCGGCATCCAGATCCAGATTGGTGCGGATTCGGGTCAGGTAATTGATTTGACCTTGAGTGGTTCTGTTTCCGGTTTGGGCGGCGTGGACATTGCAAGCCTTGGCGTTGCGGGTCTTTCCACCGCGTCTGCGAGCGACTACACAACCGTGACCGCACTGGATTTGACAGCTTCTTCGTCGATCAACACCATTCAGAGCGCGATCGACGATGTGTCGAAACTGCGTTCTAAATTGGGTGCTTATCAGAACCGTATGTCTTATGCGAGTGACACATTGGGAATTGAGAGCCAGAACTTGACTGCGGCGGAATCCACCATTACGGATACCGATGTGGCACAGGAAATGATGAACTACACCAAGAACAATATTCTGGTGCAGTCTGCACAGGCCATGTTGGCGCAAGCCAACCAGTTGCCGCAGGGGATGCTTTCTCTTCTCAAATCATAAGAACAATTTTGTTTTTAAAAGGGCGGCTTAAGCCCCGCCCTTTTTTC